>CAYMRG010000010.1:0-23924 GCA_964392555.1 uncultured candidatus Brocadiaceae bacterium | reverse complement strand
CGCGCTCGCGTCGGGTGGTGGTGGGAATGGGGCTCGCACCCTCGAGCCGCCGGCAGCTGATGCCTAGGCCGGCTTCTGCGCCAGCGCGAGCGTCGTCAGGCCGAACGGCAGGCCGATGCGCGCGATGAGCGGCGCCTCGGCGCGCAGGATCGCGCCGAACAGGCCGTTGGTCCAGCCACCGGAGACCGACACGTCCGAGCACGCCTGCTTCGGCGGCAGCATCCGATCCTTGAGGCGCTTGGCCGCAGCGAGCGGGAACAGGAAGCAATTGGCGTAGCTGGTGCGGCGGAGCTGCAGACCGTGTTCGCGCAGGCGCTGGCCGATCTCGCCGCGCGTGTAGCGGTGCACGGTGTGCACGAGTTCGTCGTGCTTGCCGTAGAGCCACTGGTAGGCGGGCAGCCGCAGCAACACGTGGCCGCCGGGCCGCAGCACGCGGCGGAACTCGGCCAGCGCCTTCGCGGCGAGGTCGAGCTGGCACGAACTCATGACGTCGAACGACGTCACCAGGTCGAAGCTGGCGTCCGCGAACGGCAGTTCGACGATCGACGCCTGGCCGAGCCGTTCGAGCCCGCGCTGGCGGCAGAAGCCGACGGCCTCGGGCGCCAGATCGATGCCGGAGACCCGCCCATAGGCGGCCAGCCACTGCATGCACGAACCCGTGCCGCAGCCCGCGTCGAGCACCGCCAGATCGCGACCGCGCCCGACGAACCGATCGAGCACGGCCATCGTGATGGCGCGCATCCCCGAGTACCACCAATGGTGGTCCTCGTGGTTGAACATCATTTCGTATTCAGCGTGTTCCACGGCTCAGGCGGCGGTTCTGCCGCCGATCGGTTCGAAGCGCCCGCAGGCAGGGTACCCCATGACAGTGGCCGAGGCGGTTGCGTGACGCAAGCCGAACCCGCGCCACGCCGCAGCGCAGCGCCCTTGCGACGGGCGCTACTTGGTCTGCGCCGGCGGCAGCCGGTAGATCCGGCCGCCGGCCTGCGTCGCCAGCAACTGGCCATTGGCATCGAGCCACTCCTTGGCATCGGCCGGCGTCGCATCGGGCGCCTGGTCGACGAACACGCACCCGCCGCGTTCGTGCAGCTTCGCGAGGCCACCGCTCGTCACGCCGTCGCGCGCCATCACCCAGCCGCGGCGCCGCGCGTTGTAGAGCAGCATCGGCTCCTCGAAGTTGTAGGGCCGTTGCCACGCCTTGTCGAAGCTGGCCTCCATGCCGTGCACGATCACCAGATCCTCGGGCCGCGACGCCTCGCGCACGGCGACGGCCAGCGGCACCTGCGGGTTGTCGAGCACCGCCTGCCGCCAGTGGCGTTCGTTACGCACGTGCAGCACGCCCTGCGCGACCACCGCCGCGAGCAGCAGAGCCCAGAGCAGGCGCCCCGGCTGTCGCGGGAAGGCGCGGGCGGCGCACCAGGCGCCGGCGACCGCGGCGAACACGTGGTAGTGCGGGCCGAGACCCGACGAGTAGCTGTAGCGGAACGAGCCCAGCAGCCCGAGCGCGACCATCGTCAGCAGCGCCGCATCGACACGGTCGAACCGGCGACGCACGACCAGAACCACCAGCCCGAGCGCACCGAGCACGCCGAAGCCGTAGCGGCCGGTCGTGCGCAGCAGCTGCAGGTGCAGGTCCGGCATCAGCAGATGCTGCAGGTCGGGGAACTTCGTGTCGCCGCCGGACACGACGCCGAACGTCAGCCCGGTCTCGAGGAACAGGCTGCGGCTGTGCCACAGCCACAGCACGACGATGCCGAGGATCGAACCGAACGCGAGCCAGACGCGCAGTTCGCGGAGCCGCCGCGGCGCCAGCATCACCGTCCAGAGGAACTGCACGAAGCCGATCTGCAGCCCGGTCGGCTTGGCCAGCGCGCCGAGCGCCGTCGCCACGCTCGCGAGCAGCAGCGTCAGGCCGCTGCCGGTGACCAGGAAGCGCAGGTAGGTGGTCAGTCCGGCCAGCACCAGCGCCGTGCTCGTCGCGTCCGGCTGGACGCGACCACCGAGCACCACAGCGTGGCCGCCGGTCAGGAACACCAGCGCTCCGGCGAGCGCGCCCGCCGCGCCGACGCGCGCTTCGAGCAGGCGATGCAGGCTGAAGGTCGCGACCAGCATCGCCAGGACGTTGATCACCCGCCCCGGCCATTCGGCCTCGCCGACGCCGGCCATCACGGTCGCGATCATCAGCTGGTAGAGCGGGAATTCGCATTCGACGGCCCCGTCCGTGTCGCCGCGCCAATCGACGCGCGGCCGCAGCGGGTCGAAGCCTTCGCTGAGGAAGTTGCGCGCGATCGCCTGCGTGTCGCATTCGCGCCACGACGTGCCGATCCCCAGCGGGATAGCCAGCAGCATCACGGCCGCGTAGACGGCGAACGCCACCAGCAGCCAGCGCCGGCAACGGTGGACGTCACCCCCTGGTTGGACCAGGGCGGCGAGCCAGCTGGCGCGCGGCGGCAAGTACGGATAGCCGGAAGACGCCGGGGTGGTGGCAGCGTGCATGGCGGGGGGCGTGCGGGAGGCGAACCGCGATCGACCGCCCGGCGAGGCGGCCGCGCCCGACACTAGCGAGGCCCGGCGCGGAATGCAGGGTGCCAACGACTCTTGCGGCGGACTTCACAAGCTGTTGGCGCCGTCGCAGGCTTGCTCAACGAGCGATGGCGAGGCCGCAGTCGAGGCGTGCAGCGGAGCGGTGGATCACCGCGCGGCACCTTCCCCAGGTACTTTCCGATTCAACGGTTATGGCGATCTGCTCCCGCGCCGACCAGCCCGCACGCCATGCGATCCCGAGCTCGCCGGCACGCCAGAGTTCACGGCGACGCCCCTAGTCACCGACGGCCACCAGGTCGCCGCGGTTGCCGAAACGGGACAACTGCCGAGCTGCGCCCGAGCTGCGGTGGGTTGAGTGGAAGGGATCAACCAGCTACCGGGGCGTCGCCAACCGTTGCAGCCTGTCCAGCAGCCGGGGCTTCCACTGTTGGACCCGCTCGGCCACCGGCTACGTGCCGCCGCGGCGCAACACCGCGAAGAACCCGCCATCCCGCTCCCCCGCCACCGGCAGCGTCAGCTCCTGCCGCTCGACGACGCACCGCGCGACCGCGGCATCGCCGAGCACGGCGGCGACGACCTGCTCGTTCTCCTCGGCGTCGATCGAGCACGTCGAGTAGACGCAGGCGCCGCCGGGTTTCGTCAGGCCGATCGCCTGCGCCAGCAGCTCGCGCTGCAGCGCCGCCAGCTCGCGGATCGCCTGCTCGTCGATGCGGCGGCGCACCTCGACGCGGCGGCCGAGCACGCCGCTGTTGCTGCACGGCACGTCGGCGAGCACGCACTCGGCGGGCGGCCGCGCGCTGGTTTCGGCGACGACGGTGACGACGTCGGCGAGACCGAGGCGCGTGGCATTGTCGACGATGCGTTGGCGGCGAACGGGATCGGGATCGAAGGCGACGACGCGGCCGCCGGGGCGCACGCGCTCGGCGAGCCAGGTCGTCTTGGTGCCTGGCGCGGCGCACAGATCGATGACGGTGTCGCCCGGGCGGCACGGCACGGCATCGGCGGCGGCGAACGCGGTGGGATCCTGGACGACGAAGGCGCCGTCGCGGAACGCGGTGGTCGCGAACGGTGACGATCCGCCGCTCCAGCGCAGCAGGCGCGGATCCGCCGCCGGTGCCGTCGCGACGTGCTCGCGGGCGAGGCGTTGGGCGAGCGTCTGCGCATCGCAACCGGCGGGGCGCAGGCAGATCGGCGGCACGGCGCTCGCGGCGACGGCGATCCGTTCGAGCTCGGCCGGCGTGAACCGCGCGGCCCACCGCTGCAGCAGCGCATCGGGCAGCGAATGGAGGATCGCGAGGCGCGCGACGAGGTCGTCGGGCAACGGCTTCGGCAGGACGAACGTCTGCGTCGGCGTCATCGCCAATTCGCTGGTCGGCCGCTCGGGGTCCGCCGGCCGCAGCTCGATCGCGTCGGCGATGCGGCGCAGCAGCGCATTGGCGAAGCCGCGGTTGTTGCGCACGAGTTCGACCGTCTCGTGCACGGCCGCGCGCGCCGGCATGCCGTGCGTGAACAGCAATTGGTAGGCGCCGAGGCGCAGCGCGACGTGCAATTGCGGATCCTTGGGCAGACCGCGATGCGCATAGCCGCCCAGGATGTGGTCGAGCAGGCGTTCGCGGCGCACCACGCCGTGCGCGAGCTCGTTGGCGAGCGCCTGTTCGCGCGGCTCGACCTGCGCGGCGTCGAGCCCTTCGCGAACGCGGTCGACGCGGCCCTTGGCGAGCGCCGTCAGCGCGTGCAGAGCCGCAGCGCGGGCCGAACGCATCGCGCCGCCCCGCCTACCCGACGCCGGCCCTAGCCGAAGCGGGCATCGGGCGCGATGTGGTGGCCGCGCACGAACTCGCCGGCCGTCATGTTGCGGCCGTTGTCGGGCTTGATGCGCGTGATCCGGTAGAGGTCCTTGCCGGTGACGACGCGGATGCCTTCCTCGCCCGAACTCTGCAGCGCGCCGGGAATGCCCATGCCGTAGAGGTCCTGCTCGACGGTGCCCTCCATGACGATGAAGCGCTTGTTGCCGAGCCGCGTCTGCGCGCCGGGCTTGGGCGTCATCGCGCGCACCAGCAGGTCGATCTCCTTGGCGGGCAGGCGCCAGTCGATGACGCCGTGCTCCTTCTCGACCTTGGGCGCGTGGGTCGCGAGCTTCGCATCCTGCGGCGTGTACTGGTCCTTGCCCTTCTGGATCAGGCCGAGCGCCTCGACCAGCGCCTTGCCGGACAGCTCGGCGAGCCGTTCGCGCAGCGCGCCGGCGTGCTCGGTCGCGCCGATCGGCGTCGAGTGCTGCAGCAGCATGTCGCCGGCATCGAGCTCCTGGACGATGCGCATGATCGTCACGCCGGTGGTCGTCTCGCCGGCACGGATCGCACGCTGGATCGGCGCGGCGCCGCGGTAGCGCGGCAGCAGCGACGCATGCGCATTGATCAGCCCCTTGGCGGGCAGCCCGAGCAGTTCCGGCTTGAGGATCACGCCGTAGCTGACGACCACGCCGAGATCGGGCTTCAGCGCCTTCAGTTTGGCCAGGAAGTCCTCGGCGTGCGGATCGTCGGGCTGGGCGAACGGCAGCCCCAGCTCCTCGGCGGCCAATTTGACCTCGCTGTCATAGATCTTGCGGCCACGACCGCGCGGCGCGTCGGGTTTGGTGACGACGAGGTCCGGCGCGAACCCTCCTTCCTTGAGGGCCTGCAGCGAGGGGATCGCGAAATCGCTGCTGCCGAAGAAGACGATGCGCAAGGTTGGGGGGCTGGTCGGACGATGGACCGGTCGGCACGGGGGGACCGCAGCTTCCGGGCCAGGGAAGGTAACGGCGCCCGGCTTCGGGGGCAAACGACTGTCGGAATCCCGGCGATCCCGGAGGTTGTCAGCGCCTCTGCCAACCCGCAACATCGCTCGCCGATGATCCTCCCGCCGATCGACCCGGTGCCCGGCCTGCCGGCCTTCGCGCCACCGGGCCGTCGCGCCATGACCGTGCTCGGCGCGCCGGCGGAGCTGATCTGGGTCCCCGAACGGCTGCAGCGCACCGACCGGCCGAACGGCAGCCGCCCCGCGTTCCGCCGCAGCGCAGCGGCGCGGATCGTCGCCACCGAGGCGTTCTGGAACGTCGGCGGCTTCGCGCTGACGCCCAACCGCTATCCGTTCGCCAAGGAGCAGCGGATCCTGTGGCCGACCGCCCTCCTGCGCGACCCCGACGCGGCGATGTGGACGACGATCTGCAGCTGGGTCGAGGCGGCGCACGGCACGGCGCTGGTCAACAACATCGGCGCCGCGGCGTCGATCGCGCGCTGCCACGCGCACCTGACGACCGAACGGTTGCCGTTCCTGGCCACGTTGCGCGAACGGCCGGTGCACACCGACCTGTTCGACCTCCCGCCCGGCGTGACGCTGGTCGCCAAGGACGTGCCGTTCTGCCTGCTCGGCGTGCGCGGGGCGGCCGGGCCGCTGGCGAACGCGCTGCTGCGCCTGGCCGAAGCGCGCCTGACGGCGGCGTGGAACGTCGTCGTCACCGACGGCGCCGCCTGGGTCTACCCGCGACGCCGGGAGACGCCGGCGCCGCATTTCCCCTACGCGCTCGGCGCCGCCGAGGTCTGGGGACGGTGGTGCTACCTCGAGGATGCCGCGTTCCGCGCCGCCACGCCGCAGGACCTCGAACGGGCGCTCGTCGACGCCGGGGCGGAGGCCGTGCCGTGACGCCGATCGCTGCCGCGCCGGTCCGCCCTCTCGGCCATCCGCTGTGCCGCGCCGGCCGCGCGCTCGGCGTGGCGCTCAGCGTGCTCGGCTACGCGATCCTGGCGCCGGTCGGCTACGGCTCGTTCATGCTGCTGTGCTGGCTGTGGCGCGATCGCCCGCTGGTCGCCGCGCGGCGCATGCAGACGTGCATCAGGGTCGGCTTCCGCTTCACGCTGCGCTGGCTGCGCTGGGTGCGCGTCGCCGATTGCCGCTACGAAGAGGCCGCGGCGAAGGTGCCCGACGGGCCGTGCGTCGTCGTCGCCAACCACCCGACGCAGCTCGACGTCGTCGCCGTCGGCGCGTGCCTCGGCCTCGCCAGCACGATCGTCAAGTCGCGCGTGTTCCGCCGCCGCCTCGTCCGGCCGATGCTGGTCGGCGCAGGCATGCTCGAAGGCCCCGGCACCGATCCGATCTCGGTCGGCCGCGTCATCGAAGACGGCGTGCAGCGCCTGCGCGACGGCATGCGCATCTACGTGTTCCCCGAGGGCTCGCGGTCGCTGCCCGAAGGCCTGCGCCCGTTCGGGCGCGTCGCGTTCGAGATCGCGTGCCGCGCCGGCGTGCCGCTGGTGACACTCGGCATCCGCTGCCGGCCCGTCTACCTGTCGCGCGAGGTGCCGCTGTTCTGCCCGCCGAGCCCGATGCCGCGCCACCGCGTCGAACTGCTCGCCATCGAGCGGCCGGCCGATTTCGGCGGCGACAGCCGGGCGCTGCGCGAAGCGGTCGAACGGCGATTGCGCGCGTGGTGCGCGGCGGATGCGCCGGCCACCGAGCAACCATTCGCCGAGTGACCAATTCCCCGACTGACCAATTCCCCGGGTGATCAGTCCGCGCTGACGCCGTGCAGGCCGAAATCGCGGACCTCGGCGATGCGCTGGCCGTCGCCGAGCCGCACCGCGCCGCGATCGAGCTGCAGCACCATGCGGTCGCCCTGCAGCGCGTAGCGCATGCGGCCCTGGGGCACGCCGTGGCTGATCTCGAGCCGGCGCGAATCCATCGCCGCGAGCAGCACGTCGAACGGGCGCGTGCCCGGCACCCACTTCTCGGCCATCAGCAGGCCGTGGCCGGGCAGCACCGAGAACACGACCGTGCGCGGATCGTCGGGGTTGCGCAGCGCCTGCGACCGCGCGAACGCCCGGGTGACGCCGTGCGCCTGCGCCTCGGTCGAGCACGACACGAGGTAGTGGAAGAACGACTCGTCGAGCGGCACGTACTCGACGGTCTGCGGGTCGTAGGCGACGACGCCGCGGTGACCGTGCAGCTTGCTGCGGACGACCGGCACGTCGCGATCGATGCCGAAGCTCGGGTGCGGGCGGATGCGCGGCAGCTCGCGGTCGATCGACTCGAACTCGACGGCCTCGGACGACGGCGGATCGTTGCGCAGGCCCTCGACGGTGCGCACGCTGGCGCCGCTGCCGTCGGCGAGCACGCCGGTGATGACGGCGAGGTCGTCCTGCTCGAGGCTCGCCTTGACGACCGGATGCCTGCTGCCGGTGACGGTCACGATCTGCGCGCCGAGCAGCGCGTCGTGCGTGCCGAAGCAGCCTTCGCTGTACTGCTGCGCCACCGAGCCGGTGATCGCCGGCACGTCGACGAGGTCGGCGATCAGCACCATCCGCGTGAAGAACTGCCGCGCGCCGAGTTCGCGCGAGGCGCGCAGCATCTCGCGCGGCATCGCCGAACGCTGCCACAGCTCGCGCGCGATCGGTTCGCCTTCGACGCGGTGGCCGGTGACCTCGCGGGTGCTGAGGTGCGTCGCGATGCGCAGCGCCAGCTCGGCGGCGAAGCGCTCGGGATCGTCGCCGGCGATGCGCGGATACGCGCCGGCGAGGTCGAACAGATACGCCGCGACCGGGTGGCGGTCGCCGACGACCATGACGACGCGCAGGCTCTTCGACTGCGCCTGCAGCAGGCGCCCGATGCTCATCATCGGTCCGCCGCGACCGCCCTGCTCGCGCAGCACCTGCCACGCGTTCTGCGACAGGCCGGGGAACGCGAAGTCCGCGGGCACCGGTGGGTCCTTCGCCAGCGCGGCTTCGAAGTGCGCGAACAGCCCGGCGAGCTGGCCTTCGCTGACCTGGACGAACGCATACGTCGCCGGCTTGCTGTTGAGGCCGTAGCGCTTGCGGCCGGTGAACAACGGCGAGCTGCGCCACGACACCGGCTCGTGCAGCCGCGCCGTCGTCACGAACGCGTCGGTCGCGTCGTCGGGCGTGTGCGTCCACTGGTGGCCGAGCCGGCGCATCGCGGTGGCGACGTCGGCGACGACGCCGTCGAGCATCTCGGTCGACGGGCCGGGCACCGCCGCGACCTTCACAGGCCGCAGGAACGCGTGCGTCGCCGGCAGTCGATCGCGAGAATCCATGTCCCTGCGCATCGTGCCGGCCCGCCGTGGCCGGTCAAGCGAGCCGGTGGTGTCCGTTCTGTCCCATCGCGCCGGCGGTCACCGCGCGCCGGGCGGGGCAGGGCGCTGGCGCGGTCGACCGTCGAGCCGCAGACGGCGCACGAACCAGTCGCCGAGCCGCGGCGACAGCACGTCGGCCCAGTGCAGCAGGCGGCAATGCCAGGGCACGACCACCTCGGCGCGCCGCCGCCGCAGCGCCCGCAGGACCGCTCGGGCGACCCGTTCGGGCGGGATCTTGGCGGAGATCGCCGGCACCTCGAGGTCGTCGATCATCGGCGTGTCGACGCGGCCCGGAAACACCGTGCAGACGTGCACACCGCGGTCCCGGACGGCCTGGCGCAGGGTCGCCGCGTAGCCGGCGAGCGCCGACTTGGCCGCGACGTAGGCGGCGTCCTGCGGCAGCCCCTTCTTGGCGTCGAACGAGTTGATCAGCACGAGCTGGCCGCGGCCCTGCGCCAGCAGGTGCGGCAGACACGCCTGGATCAGCTCGAACGCGCTCCAGAAGTTGGCGGTGAACGCCGCCTGCAGGTCCGCGCGCTGGACCTGGTCGGCCGGCTTGCGCGCATAGACGCCGGCATTGGCGACGACGACGTCGAGCCGGCCGAAGGTCGCGAGCGCCGCGGCGACCACGCCGGCGACCGCGTCGCGATCGGTCGCGTCGCACGGCGCGACCAGCGCCGCACCGCCGCGCGCGCGGATCGCCGCGGCGACTTCGTCGAGCAGCGGCACCCGCCGCGCGGCGAGCACGACCGCGTGGCCGGCCTCGGCCAGGGCCAGTGCGATCGCCCGACCGATGCCGCTCGACGCGCCGGTCACCAGCGCCACGGGGCGCGCATTCGCGGCATTCGCCAGGCTCGGTGCGCGCTCGGTCACGGTGCGGACGGGCAGTATGCTGCGCCCGGCGATGCCGCGCGACCTCGACGGATCGAATCGACCGCTGCTGGTCGTGGTCAACCCGACCGCCGGGCGCGGCCGGGCCCGCAAGTGCGCGCAGCAGCTCGCGCTGGCGCTCGAACGCGCCGGCGTGCCATTCGAGCTGGCGCTGACGCAGGCCCGCGGCGACGCCGAACGGCTGGCCGCCGCGGCGCGCGGCCTGCTGGTCGCGGTCGGCGGCGATGGCACCGTGCACGAGGTCGTGAACGGGCTCGCGCAGCGCGGCGGGCCGCCGTGGGGACCGCTCGCGGTGCTGCCGGCCGGCAGCGGCGACGACTTCGCCGCCAATGCCGGCTTCGCCGCCGATGCCGGCGAGCTGGTGCGCCGGCTGGCGAACGGCGCCGCGCGCACCGTCGACCTCGCCCGCGCCGAACTGGTGACCGGGACGGGCACGATCGCCTGCTGGTTCGCCAACAACTGCGGCGCCGGCTTCGAGGCCGACGTCGTGCGCGCCGCCGACGGGCTGTGGCTGCGCGGGCGCGCGCTCTACCTCGCCGCGACCGTGCGCGCGGTGCTGCGGCAGAAACCGTTCCCCGCCGAACTGGCGCTCGACGGCGGCCTGGCGGCGGCGACGTCGCTGCTGTTCGCATCGTTCTGCAACGGCGCCCGGGTCGGCGGCGGCCTGCCGTTCGCCCCCGGCGCGCGGCTCGACGACGGTCGGCTCGACCTGCTGCAGGTCGCGGCGACGACGCGGCGCGGGACGCTGGCGCTGCTCGGCAAGCTGGTCCGCGAACGGCACCGCGGCGACCCGCGCGTGCGTTCGGCCGCTGCCGCGGCGGCGACCCTGCGCAGCGCGCAACCGTTCCCGGTGTCGATGGACGGCGAGCTGATCGCCACGGCCGTCACCGAGCTGCGGATCCGGACCGCGCCCGGCGCACTCGTACTGTGCGGCGCGTGAGCGGACTCGGCGCGGGATCGGCCCTCGGCGCTGTGCTACGCTCACCGCCTTGATGGACCCCCGGATCGAGCGCGCCCGCGACATCGTGGAGTGCGAGGCTATGGCCGTCCGCCAGGTCGCCGAACGACTCGGCCCGACGTTTCTCAGCGCGCTGGACCTGATCCTCGGCCTGCGCGGGCGCGTCGTCACGGCCGGCATGGGCAAGGCCGGCTTCATCGCGCAGAAGGTCTCGGCGACGCTCGCCTCGACCGGCACGCCGTCGATCTTCCTGCACCCCGCCGAGGCCATCCACGGCGACCTCGGCCGCGTCGAGAAGGGTGACCTGCTGCTCGCGTTCTCGAAGTCCGGCGAGACCCAGGAACTGCTCGTCATGCTGCCGCACGTGAAGGGCGTCGGCGTGCCGGTGGTCGGCGTCACCCAGGACCGCCATTCGACACTCGGCCGGCACTGCGACCTGGTGCTCGAGCTGGGTCGGATCGACGAGGCCGGCCCGTTCGGTCTCGCGCCGAGTGCGTCGACGACGGCGATGCTGGCGCTCGGCGACGCGCTGGCGCTGGTCGTGCAGGAAGGGCGCCGGTTCGGCCCCGACGAGTTCGCGCGCTTCCACCCCGGTGGCGACCTCGGCCGGCGCCTGATGAAGGTCGGCGAGCTGATGCGCACCGGCGACCGCAACCCGCGCATCCAGAGCGGCGCCACCGTACTGCAGGCGATCGAGGTCATGACGCGCACGCCGGGTCGACCGGGCGCGACCAGCGTCGTCGACCGCGACGGCCGGCTGCTCGGTTTCTTCACCGACTGCGCGGCCTTATCTAACGGGGCCTCGCCAACCCGCGCGCCGAGTCTATCGACGTGGCGATGACCCGGAAGCCGCGCTCGATCAGCCCGGAGACGTTCGCGCTCGAAGCGCTGGCTCTGCTGCACCAGTTCGCGGTCGACCAGCTCCCGGTCGTCGATGGCGACGGCAAACTGCTCGGCCTGCTCGACGTCCAGGACCTGCTGAACCTCAAGATCGGATGACGCGCCCGACGCCAGTTCCCGGCCGCGCGCGCCCCGACCGCGCGGTGCTCGCCGCGATCGAGTTCCTGCTGACCGACGTCGACGGCGTGCTGACCGACGGGCGCATCCAGTTCGACCACGAAGGGCGCGAGTACAAGTGGTTCCACGTCCACGACGCGGCCGGCATGGTCTACTGGCACCGCAGCGGCGGCCGTTCGGGCTTCCTGTCCGGCCGCGGCGGTGAGGTGGTCGAGCGGCGCGCGCGCGAGCTCGGCGTGCACGAGGTCGTGTTGAATCGCACCGACAAGGCCGCGGCGTTCGCCGAGATCCTCGCGCGCCAGAACCTGCCGGCGAGCCGCGTCGCCTACGTCGGCGACGACCTGCTCGACCTGCCGGTGCTGCGCGGAGTCGCCTTCGCCGCGACCGTGCCCGAAGCGCGCCCCGAGGTGCTGGCCGCGGCCCACCACGTCACGACGCGTTCGGCCGGCTTCGGTGCGGTCCGCGACGTCGTCGAGGAGCTGCTGCGCGCGCGCGGCGTCTGGCAGGACGTGGTCCTGCGGGAAGGCCGCGCATGAAGCGCCTGCTGTTGTTCCTGCTGCTGGTGGCGCTCGGCGCCGGCGGCCTCTGGCTCGCGCTCGGCAACGAGATGGCCGCCGCGACCAGGCCGATGGCGTCGCCGGGCACCGGCGACGAGGCCGGGCCCGAACCCGCCGGGCCGACCGGCGCGGCGGAGCGCCGCGGCACGACCGAGCCGGCTGCCGACGAGCCGCAGCGGCCGACCGTGCCGGGAACCGGGCTGCCGATCGGCAACGGCGCGACGGTGTCGCAGTACGGGCCGATCGACGCGCCGCACTACCGCGAGGTGCCGCTCGGCGACGGCCGCGTGCGCTTCGAGGAGACCTACGTGCTGCGCGCGGCCGACAGCCAGCCGATCGAGGCGGGGCGCCAGATGCTGACCGGCGTCGCCGTGACGCTCTACGACAAGGGCAAGCCGGCGGCGCTGCTGACCGCGGCGCAGGCGTTCGTCGAGCTGAGCCGCGACGCGAACGGCCGCCCGTCGCTGCGCGAGGACAAGGCGATCGACCTGCGCACCGCCGTGTTCGCGACGTTGGCCGACACGCGCGCCGCGGGCCTGCGGCTCGAGGTCGAACGCGTGCTGGTGAACATCGACGAGGACGCGATCGAACTGCGCACGCCCGACGAACGGACGCCGGTCGCGGTGACGTTCGCCGGTGAACCGAACGGTTCGCTGCATGGCCTGGGGCTGCAGGCGCGGCTGCCGCGCAGCGGCAAGTCCGAGCTGCAGCGGCTCGACTTCGACCTGTTGCACGAACCGGTCGTCGAGTCGAGCGGCGTCACGGTGCGCGCGCGGGGTCGGCTGCACTACACGGAACACGTCGGCGAGGGCCTCGGCATGCTGCAGGTCGATGACGACGTCCGCCTCGACCTCGAGCGCGCGGAGCTGTTCCGCGACCTGCAGCCGCGCGGCGAACGGGCCGGCGCCGAGACGCACGGCGCGATCCGCGCCGACCAGCTGCTCGGCTGGGTGCGCCGCGACGGCAAGGCCGCTGGCGGCTCGCCGGCAGCGCACGGCGGCATGACGTGGCGCATGCTGCGGCTGGTCGGCTCGCCGACCGAGATCACGATTCCGGGCGCGCGCCTCCGCGCCCCGCAACTGTCGGTCGTCGCCGGCGACGACGGCCTGCCGTTCGCCATCACCGCGCACGGCGGCGAGACCACGTTCGAGCAGACCGATCTGCGCAGCGACAGCCCGCTCGCCGGGCTCGCCAACGGCTCGTCGCCGCATCGCGTGCACCTGGTGCGGCCGGCCGGCACGGTCGGCCTCGCGCACCGCGCTTTCGGCTTTCCCGAGTGGACGCTCGGCCCGCTGGCGGACATGACGGTGGTCACGTTCGAGGGCCGCGCCAACCTGCGCGACGCGCAGCGCTCGATCGAGGCCAGCAAGGGCCTGCGGGTGTTCCCGCCGAGCCCCGGCTGCGACCAGACGGAGGTGTTCGGCTTCGGCAAGGTCCGCGTCGAACAGGCCGGCCGCCGGCCGCAGGATCCACCGCTGGTCGCGACCGGCAACGACGGACTGCACCTCGTCGCCACGCCGGCCGGCGAACGCCTGCAGCTCGGCCCCGCGGTGCCGCAGCCGGACGCTGCCCCGTCGGTGCAGGCGCGCTGGCGCGACCATCGCTACGAGGTGCAGCGCGGCGCGGCCCGCCTCGAGGGCTCCGGAACCTGCGCGACGACCCATGCCGGCGGCGTCGCCGAGATCCATCTGCGGGCCCCCGCCGGCGGCATCCGCGGCCGCGTCACCGCCGACGGCGCCGAACTGACCGCGATCCACCACCTCGACGCGACGATCGCCGACGACGAGCTGCGGTCGCTGCTGGTCGCCGGCCTGCCGGCCGTCGCGACGATCGCGCGCGGCGGCGAGACGCTGCGCGCCGAAGCGCCGCGCCTCGAGCAGCTCGGCCCGGCATCGCTCGTGCTGCTGCCGCCCGGGACCGATGCGTCGATCTGGCGCGGGCTCGCCGACGACGCGCGCCTGCCGCGGCTGACCCGCGTGGTCGGAGCGGCGCCGCAGACCGCAGCCGAACGCGTCGACACCCGCGCGCCGCGGATCGAGATCCACCACCTCGGCGGCCACGACGCGCTGGTCGTGGCGCTCGCCGACGAACGGCAGCCGGCGCACGCCAGCGCCGAGATCACCCGCCCCGGCCGCGCGACGCCGACGACCATCGCCCTGGATGCCACGCGCCTGCAGATCCTGCCGTTCGCCGTGCCGCGCGCGGTGCGGCAGTTCGCCTTCGGCGGCGCCTCGCCGGTGGTCGCGGCGCTCGCCGAGGACCTGCTCGGCAGCGCCTGGCTGGTCGTCGACGACGTGCGCTCGTTCGTCGCCCACGACAGCGGCTTCGGCGACGTGACCGGCTCGGGCAAGCGCCTGCTGCTGTCGCAATCGGCGGCCGCCGGCCTGTTCCTCGGCGACGCGGAGACGCTGACGCCGGCCCACGTGACGCGGGAACGCGCCGGCCGGACGATCGCCGCCACCGGCGCCCAGGTGCGCTTCTGGCAAGGCGACGAACGGCACCTGATCGCGCGCCGCGCCTTCCCGGACCGTTCGACGTTCGTGCTGCCGACGGTGGTCCTGCACCACGCCGGCGACAACGGGCCGCTGGCGCATGTCCGCGCCGTCTGCGATGGCGACATCGACGTCGCCGCCGCCAACGTGCAGTTCGGCGGGCCGGTGGTCGCGCAGGCGCTGCACGCCGACGGCAGCGACGATCCCGAGGGCATGCACGTCGCGGCCAGGTTCCTGGCGATGCAGGGCGACCCCGAGACGTTCGAGATCGTGCGCATGACCGGTCGAGAGGTGGCGCTCGACTGGAGCCAGCTCACGGCGAAGTCCGCCGAAGCCGAACTCGACCTGCGCTGGAACCGCTGCACGGTGCACGACCCGGCCGGAGCGCGCGTCAGACTGCCGAACGGCCTCGAGTTCGTCTCGCCGTGGATCGAAGCCAACTACGACACGCTGGCGATCCATTGTTTCGACGGCCGCGTCCAGCAGAATGACGCGCCCGTGGCGAACGACCGCTGATGCGTCCGAACCGACTGCTGATCCTGGCTGCGTCGTGCGCAGCGGCCGCCGCGCACCTGCGCGGCCAGCAGACCGATCCGTCCGCAGTAGTGCCGCCGAGCGGCCCGCCGTCGGTCTCGAACGCGCCGGCCAACGCGCTGGGCGGGTTCCGCTACGACGCGGCCTACAGCGGTTCGCTCGAGCGCGACGACTACCGTGAACTCCACCTGCGCGGCGGCTTCCGCTTCGTCGCGCCGGCGCTGCAGCTCGACATCCGTGGCGCCAACGCGCTGGTCCTGTTCGATCTCGACGAAGCCCGCAAGCCGCTGCAGCGCCAGCGCGGCGACGACCCGCCGCGCCGCGGCATCGAACCGCCGGCCGCGCGGCGCGACTTGTCGGTGCAGGAACTGCGCGACCGCCTCGATCGTTCGCTGGCCGCGATCGGCCGCAGCGACGGCCTGCCGACCGGCGCGCGCACCGAACAGGCGCTCGAGCTGGTGCACTACCTCTACTTCGAAGGCGGCGTCACGGTCGTTCGCGAAGGCGTCGAGGTGCTGCGCTGCGATCGCCTGTGGGTCTCACCGCTCGACGACCGCGTCGTCGTCGAGAACGCCGAGCTGCGCTACCGCGCCGCCGGCGCGTCGTCGAACCTGCTGGTCGTGCGCGGCCCGCAGCTGGTCAAGCAGGGTGGCCGGTGGACCGGCCGCGACGTGACGATCACGACCTGCACGGCGGCCGAGCCGCACGCGGCGACGGCGGTCGGCGAGATCGAGATCATCGAGCGCAACGGCGAATTCGAGATCCTGACCCGCGGCCAGACCTTGCAGGTCGGCGGCACCAGCGTGCTGCCGCTGCCCGACGCGCACGTCTTCACCAAGTCGCAGAGCGCGTTGCCGATCCGCCGCGTCAGCGGTGGCTACTCGCAGCGCGAGGGCGTGCAGGCCGAGGTGGTCTTCGGTCTGCCCTGGAACGAATCGGGCGGCGCACTGCACCATTGGCTGCTCGGCCGCCCCGCCGACGAGTTCCGTGGCGACTGGGAACTCGGCGTCGGCTGGATCCAGAAGCGCGGCTTGCCGCTGCGACCGCGCGTCACCTACGAGGCCGAGGGCGCCTACCGCGGCTGGACCGAAGGCCTGTGGCTCGACGACCAGGGCACGAACCTGCGCGAGGTCACGACCCGCATCGACGGCTCGCCGATCGACACGACGTCGCGCGGGCTCGTCCGCAGCGAGAACCGGCTGTTCCTCGGCGAGGACACCACGCTCGACCTCAACGCGTTCTACGCGACCGACGCGGCGGTGCTGCCGGAGTTCTTCCGCGGGCCGTACCGCGACGAGGAGGTGCCCGAGACCGCCGCCTACCTGCACCACGGCGAAGGCAACCGGCTGTTCACGGTCGGCACGCGCTTCAACCTCGACGACTTCAGCTACCGCAGCAACCGTTCGCTGGACCAGCGCTTCGTCGAGGAGCTGCCGGTCGTCACCTACGACTGGTTCGCGCAGCCGATCGGCGACACGCCCTGGGGCACGCCGATCGTCGTCGACCTCGCGACCGAGCTCGGCCAGCGCCGCAGCAACTACGACGATCGCGCCGGCGTGCGCGTCGGCGATCGCACGTTCCGCGCCGACCAGCTCGTCGAGCTGTCGGCGCCGTTCGCGCTCGGCGTGCTCAACGTGCGACCGTTCGTGTCCGGCCGCGGCACGTGGTACGACGAGACCGTCGCCGGCGGCAGCGAGGGCCGCGTCGCCTTCACCGGCGGCGTGCAGATCGGCACGCGGCTGTCGCGCACCTACGCGGACGGCGACCAGGCGATCCGCCACGTGATCGCGCCGAAGGTCTCCTACTTCGACCGCTTCCGCGTCGACGATCGGCCGGGCGAGTTCTTCCAGTTCGACGCGAACGACGCGTTGGGCGAACAGCAGCTCGTGCGCGTCGAGGTCCGCAACCTCGTGCAGACGATGAGCAAGGGCGAGAACGGCCCGGTGCCGCGCGACTTCCTGTTCCTCGATCTGGCGCAGGACCTCTGGCCCGACGCCGCGCGCGACAACGGCGGCGACAGCTTGGGGCTGTTCTACTACGACGTCCTGGTCCGCCCGACCTTCGCGTTCCTGCCCCTGGATCAGTTGGCGCTGGCCGTCTACGGCGACCACGACTGGCGACACGGCATGCGCACGTTCGACACCGAACTGCAGGTCGGGCCGATCGGCGGCATCACCTGGACCGCCAACTACCGCGAGGACGCGGCGATCGCGGGCGCCGTCGGTTTCAGCGGTCGCACCCGGCTCTACGAACGCTGGGACCTCTATGCCGGTGCCCAGCGCGACCTCGAACGCGAAGCCTGGCTGGGCTACACGTTCGGCCTCGGGCGCGTCGACCACGATTGGACGATCCTCGCGTCGGCGAGCTACAACCCGTTCGCCGACCAGACGACCTTCCAGCTCGAGTTCGTGCCGCGCTTCGGCGGCATGAACCGCGGCCACCAGGATCTGTTCGGTGGCCAGACGATGCGGATCAGCAGCTTCGCGACGGAGTACTGACCGCGTAGCGGCGTCCCCCGCGGTCGCTCACGCTTCAGAACCGCAGCGGCGCGCCGAAGGCGCGCGGCAAGGTCCTGAGCTTGCGTGCCCGCCGCGCTACGCGCGGCGAGCACTCCAGCTCAGAACGACCAGCCGACCGACAGCATCACGCGGTTGTCGGTGCGCTCGCGGCCCGGCGCCGGGGTGTTGTCCCAGTCGAGCACGTGCGCGACCGAGGCGATCATGCTCTCCGTCAGCGACGTCGTGATCTCGGTCTTGGCCTGCAGGTAGGTGTCCCTGGCGTTCTCGAGCGAGGGGAACGCCTCGACGCTGTGCAGCAGCTTGGTCTTGTCCGAGAGGGCGTGGGTCAGGCGGTAGGCCAGGCGCGCGCTGACGTAGTCGACCGACGGCGTGTCCGAGCGGTAGTTCTCGTTGAAGTACGAGAGACCGGCTTCGACCAGCAGCGTCGTGTCCTTGTCCTCGATCACCGTGTAGCCGAGGCCGGCGCCGCCCGTGAAGCGGAGGTTGATGTCGGCGAGCGTGTCACCGAGCACGCGGGCCGTGGCCAGCGCGTACCAGCGCTTGTCGAGGAAGTAGTCGTACTTGATGCCGGCGCCGGTGCGGCGCTGCGACAGGTTGCGGCGGCCGCGAATGGCCGGATCGTCCGAGTTGTTCTTGTCGTCGGCGTAGTCCCACGAGGCGTCGACCGTGATGCGGTCGATCTCGCTGCGGCGCGACGCGTCGAACGCGGCGCCGATCGCGCGACGGTCGGTGTTGCCGTTCGTCCACAGCGCGTTGACCTTCACCGAACCGGCCCAGGCCGGCTCGAGCTTCGGCGGCGGGTTGATCATGCCGAGGTTCTCGAGCATCAGCGCCGAGGTCTCGCCCTCGAGGCGCAGGTTGCCACCCTCGATGCCGACGATGCGCCGGTTGACCAGCGTGTCACCGCTCTTGGTCCGCAGCGAGACCGGGCCGGTCACCATGTCCTTGATGTTCGTCATCGGGATCTTGACGTCGCCCAGGCCGGGCGAGGTGAACATCACGTCCTTGCCGTCCATCGTCTTGATGGTGCCGGTGAGAACGTCACCGTTGGCGAGGGTGATACGGTCCTGGGCGAAGGCGCTGCCCGCGAGAGCAGCCATGAGGACAGCGGTGCGTGTGTGGCGCATGGATCCTTGCTTGAAGAGGGTTTCGCGGAAGCGAAGCGAGGCCGTCACTTTCGCTCAAGCCAAAAAACCACCGACTCGCTCCGCCGAGGCCCCCTGCTACGCTTTCGTCGATGGAAACGCCTTCCCCCTCGCCGCGGCCCGAATCGCGGTCGCTCGGCCGCTGGTTCGCCGACATGCCGCGCTGGAAGAAGCTCGCGCTGCTCGGCGCCACCGGCATCCTCGTGACCGGTGGTGTCATGATGCTGACCGGGGCGGGCGCCGGGGCCCATGCGCCGGGCTCCGGTGCGGGCGGTGGGTTGACCTCGTTGACCGCGGGCGGTGGACCGGGCAGCGCGACCGTCGGGGCCGAAGAACCGGCGGCGAAGGGCGTGTTCCGGCTCGGCTTCAGCTTCATCGCCGGTTTCAGCATCGGCAGCTTCCTGCGCGCGACGATCAAGATCGCGGCGATCGCGTTCGGCTTCTGGTTGGTCGCGACCCTCGTGCTCAGCTACTACGACCTCGTCACGGTCAACTGGCAGGGCCTCGACGGCCTGTGGAACCGCTTCACCGGCGCCGTTTCGCAGGAATGGGGCAGCTTCCAGTCGTTCGTCACCGGCAGCCTGCCGGCCGCCGGCCTCGCCGCCGCGGGTCTCGCCACCGGTCTGAAGCGCCACTGAGACGTCGATGCGCGCCCTCGCGATCGCCGTCGCCGTGGCCGCCGCAGTCACCGTCGCGCCCGGCCAGGACCCGACCACCTATCGCTGCCGCCACGTGCTCGCCGAGGACGGCGTGTCGTGGCGCGAGAACGTCGATCTCGTCGTGTTCGGCCCGTCGATCATCGATGTCCGGCCGGCCGGACAGGGCCAGGCCGACGTCGACTTCGGCGACGCCTGGCTGGTGCCGGGCCTGATCGACCTGCACACGCACGTCTGCCTGCATCCGTACGACGAGGCGCCGTGGCAGCAGCAGGTGCTCGAGGAGTCGCTCGAGCTGCGGTCGATGCGCGCCGTCGCGCACGCGCGCGCGACGCTCGCCGCCGGCTTCGTCGCGATCCGAGACCTCGGCACCGAAGGTGCCGGTTTCGCCGACGTCGCGCTGCAGCGCGCGATCGCCGACGAGCTCGTGCCCGGGCCGCGGCTGTTCACCAGCACGCGCGCGATCGTCGCCACCGGCTGCTACGGACCCAACCTGCCGGTCGTCGACGCGCCCAAGGGTTCGCAGCCGGCGGACGGCGAAGTCGGCGTTCGCGTCGCCGTGCGCCAGCAGATCGCCGCCGGCGCGCAGTGGATCAAGGTCTACGCCGACTACCGGCGCGCACCCGGCCAGCCGGCGACGCCGACGTTCACGCTCGCCGAGCTGCAGGCGATCTGCGACGAAGCGCGCACCGCGGGCGTTCGCGTCGCCGCGCACGCGACCACCGACGAAGGCATCCGACGCGCGGTCGAAGCCGGGGTCGCGACGATCGAGCACGGCACCCAGGCGAGTGCGGCCACGCTGGCGCGGATGGTCGAGAAGGGCGTCGTGCTGTGCCCGTGCCTGGCCGCCAACGAGGCGATCGTGCGCTACGCGGGGCACCAGGGCCCGCTCGTCGATCGGCTCAACGCCGGCAAGCTCGCGTTCCAGCGCGCGCTCGCCGCCGGCGTCACGATCGCGTGCGGCAGCGACGCCGGCGTGTTCCGACACGGCGACAACGCGCGCGAACTCGAACTGATGGTCGAGTACGGCATGACGCCGACGCAAGCGCTCGCCGCCGCGACATCGGTCGCCGCGAAGGTGCTCGGCGGGCCCGAGCGCGGCGCGCTCGCCAAGGGACGCACCCACGGCTTCGTCGTACTCGGTGGCGATCCACTGCGCGACATCACGAACCTGCGGCGCGTGCAGGCGGTCGTGCTCGACGAACGGGGCGACGCACTGCGGCGCCCGGTCGGCGGCACGCGGTAGCCTCAGTTCCGCGGTTGCAGCACGACGCGCGCCCGGGACACGGCCTCGCCTTCGACGTCGAGGATCGCGGTGCGCATGCCCGGCGCGCTGATCCAAACGCGGTGCGATCCGCTCGGCAGACCGCGCAGCGTCGCCTGGCCTGCGATGGCGCTGACGCCGTGATCCGCGACGACGATCGTCGCCGCGCACGGCGAGCCCGCGGCGTCGACGATCTCGAACGTGATCTCGCCGCTCGGCAGGGTCACGGTCCACGGCCCTTCGCCGATGAGCGGGCAACGGAACGTGAGCCAGCCTTCGCGTTCGACGACGATTGCGTCGCCGGCGCGCAGGTCGGGGCCCTGCCACGCGCCATCCGTGGCGAGCGGCCAGGCGTGCGAATCGCCCGCTTCCTGCCACCCGACGCGGGCGAAACCGACCCGCGTGGCCGCATCGGCGCCGACCACGCGCAGTTGCGGCGGCGCACCGACGACCAGGTCGCCGACCGGGAGAATCGCACGTTCGCCGCGCTGCGGGACGACGATCCAGGCGCGGCGCACGCGGTCGGGTGTGGCGTCGGGCGTGATCTCGAGCATGCGGGTGCCCGAGGTTTCGCAGGGCACCTCGAACGTGCCGTCCGGGCCTTCGACGAAGGCGACCTCATCGCTCTGCTCGAACGGCCTCAGCACGCGCACCTTCGCCGCGATCGGTCGGCCGGCCGGGTCGACGACGCGGCCGCTGACGCGAACGGCGGGGATCCAGTCGACGACGAGTTCGCTGCCGATCGCCGCCGCATCGGCGAACGCGTAGCGACGGTCGGTCTCGGTCGCAGACTCCTCGCCCGGCGTGACGACGAGCACGAACGGCCCGGCGACGGGCAGGAGAACGTGGCCGTCCTCGACGTGGACATCGCGCGACGACGGCTGGTCCGGGAACACCGTGGCGAGTTCCACCCCACCGGTCGCGCCGCGCACCGTCACCGCCACCTCGCGCGTCGCGGTGGGTTCGTGTTCGGCGACGATCGGCGAGATCGCGCCTTCGTACACCTGGGGATCGCTGAGGTCGGGCAGCGTCAGCGTCACCGGATTGGCGAACGACGTCGGAAAGTGCACCTGGCGGCCGCCCGGCAGCACGACGCGGTGCGGGTAGCTGTCGCGCGCGGCACCAAGGACCGTGAACGACCCATCGGCCGCGGTCCGCGCGAACGGCCCGCGGTGCACCGATCCCGCGTCGATGTAGGCGCCGGCGACCGGCCGCCCCAGGTGGTCGACGAGCGTGCCTCGGATCGCCGGTGAGAAGTCGCACCGCGCGACGCGCGCCGGTTCGCCGGGCCGCCAGTCGACCATGTCGTAGAACAGATCGAGCCCCGGGTGCTGCACGTAGAGGTCGGCGATGCCGTTCTCGGGGTCGACGCCGCGCAGCGTCGCGACTCCGCTCGCATCGGCGACCGCGTCAGCGAGGTCCGGGGTGTGGCCGCAGCCGCCGCAGAAGCCGACCACTGCGCCCGGCGCCGGCCGCCCCAGCCAGTCGAGCACGCGCACCGGCACGTCGCAGCCGCGCCCGACCCGCCACACCGGATCCCAACCGAAGCGCGACGCCACCCGCCCCGGCGACCGCACCACCGGCATGTAGTTGCCTTCGCCACCCCCGGGGATCGGAATGCGCACGAAGCCTTCGGCATCGCTGGTGGCCTTCGCCTCGTAGACGAACTCGCCCCCCAGCGGCGTATCCGATTCGCTGACGAGGAACACCTCCACGCCGGCGAGCGGCGCGCCGGTCAGGTCGTCGACCAGGCGCGTGATGTAGGGCGACTTCGGCAGCTCGACCGACCCCGGGTAGAGGCGTTCGCCAGCGGCGCACGCGGTCGCGGCGGCGCAGACCAGGGGCACGGCCAGGCGGAAGAGGACGGGGCGGTTCGCGCGGCGCATTCGGACGGCTCCAGGGTAGGGGTTGTCGACCCTTCCTGCGCGCGAGCCGCCCGACGCGGTTCAGGAATTCGCCCCGCCGCGCCACACCGGCTGCGGCCGGAGCCGACTCAGAGATCGCCGATCGTCGACGTCAGCGCATTGGTGCTCGAGCTGCGAATCGGCGCTAGGGCCGCATCCAGCTCGACGAACACGACCTGACGATGGAAGGACATGCCGATCAGGGCCGGCTGAACCGGTATCGCCAGCCGGGTCTCGAGAGTCGTCGCCGAGGTCAAGGCAAGATCGACCGCGTCGGGAGCGACGCGCAGCGTGCAGCCGGGAAGGCTCGGCGGCAGCAGGGACGCGAGCGGCAAGGTCATCGTTGTGAACCCCGTGACGACCGCGGCGAATGCCGGCGCCGGCGCGGCGTCGACCCGTGCGGTCGCAACAGCGCCCAGCCACGCTTCGCGCACGGAGCGGTATTCGCCGATCGTGCCGCCACTGCAGGCGCCACCGATCGCGATCGAAGTCGCAGGACAGCTCGACGCGATGCGGGCGTAGCTGACCGCCAGATTGCCGCCGACCACGGTGAAGAACCCGGCGAGCAGGACCTCGCCACGCTGGCGCGATACGACCGCCCGCGCCCACGCGTTGCTGCCTGGCCCGAACGGCGTCCACACCGAGCCATTCCAGCGCGCCGTGTTCGCGCACGAAACGCCGCCGATCGCCGTGAACTGACCGCCGACCAGCAGGTCGCCGCCCGGCAGCAGGTCCAGGCTCGCGATCGAGCCACCACCCGGGACGGCTCCGATCGACTGCCAGGTGAGACCATCCCAACGCCACACCCCGAGCTGGTAGGCGAGTTCGCCATCGACGACCAGGCTGCCGTCCTCGAGCACGACGCCGTGCTTTGCGTTGTAGGGGCCACCGGTCCCGAGCATGGTCCAGACCGAACCATCCCAACGGGCGACACCATAGGCAGGATTGCCACCGCCGCTGAACTCGCCGCAAGCGATCAGGTCACCCTGCCACTCGCACAGGGCGCGCACCGTCCCTGAAGGCCCGGCACCCAGCGGTGCCCAGGTCACGCCGTTCCACCGCGCGACCTGGTTGGCGGGAACGCCGCCGATCACCGTGAAGGGGCCGAAGACGACCAGTTCGCCGTTCGCGCGTTCGAGACCGCCTCGCAACTCCCAGTACGGCAGCGTCGTCCAGGTGCTGCCGTCCCATTCGTAGGTGCCCGAGACGGACGCCATGGAGCCGATCGCCCACAGATGGCCGTTGGCGCGCGGGATCAGCGCGTCGATGCTCGCCGGCAGACCGCCCATCGCGTCCCACGATGTGCCGTTCCAGCGCGCGATGCC
>CAYMRG010000009.1:0-24407 GCA_964392555.1 uncultured candidatus Brocadiaceae bacterium | reverse complement strand
AGGAGACGGTCTCGGCCTTGATGAAGCCGCGCTCGAAGTCGCTGTGGATCACGCCGGCGGCCTTCGGCGCTGTGTCGCCGGCGTGGATGGTCCAGGCGCGGACCTCCTTCTCGCCGGCGGTGAAGTAGGTGCGCAGGCCGAGCAGGTGGTAGGTCGCCTTGATCAGCGAGCCGACGCCGGACTCCTTGACGCCGAGGTCGGCGAGGAACGCCTGCGCGTCGGCGGGTTCGAGGTCGACGAGGTCGCTCTCGATCTGCGCCGAGATCACGATCGCCTCGCAGGCGAGGTGGGTCTTGGCGTACTCGCGGACCTTCTGCACGAACGGGTTCTGGTCGGCGGTCGCGAGGTCGGTGTCCTTGACGTTGCAGGCGAAGATCGTCGGCTTGTCCGTCAGCAGGAAGAACGGTTTGGCGATCGCGCGCTCCTCGGCGGTCAGCTCGGTCAGCAGCGCCGGCTTGCCGGTGTCGAGCACGGCTTCGATCTTGGCCAGCACCGGCATCTCGGCGATCGCCTCCTTGTCGCCGCGCTTGGCCTGCTTGCTCTGGCGGTCGGCGCGCTTCTGCACCGACTCGAGGTCGGCGAGCACGAGCTCGGTCGTGATGACCTCGATGTCGCGCACCGGATCGACGGTGCCCGCCACGTGGTGGATGTCGACGTCCTCGAAGCAGCGCACGACCTGGACGATCGCGTCGACCTCGCGGATGTGGCTCAGGAACTTGTTGCCGAGCCCCTCGCCGGTCGCGGCGCCCTTGACGAGCCCCGCGATGTCGACGAACTCGATCGCCGCCGGGATCACGACGTTGGTCTTCGCGATCTTCTGCAGCACGTAGAGCCGTTCGTCGGGAACGGTCACGACGCCGACGTTGGGGTCGATCGTGCAGAACGGGTAGTTCGCGGCCTGCGCCTTCTGCGTGCGCGTGACGGCGTTGAACAGGGTCGACTTGCCGACGTTGGGCAGACCGACGATGCCGGCGCGAAGGGTCATGCGGGGCTCGGGTGGAGGGTCACTTGGACGCGACGACCGCGGCGATCGCCTTGGTCAGCGCGGGCACGACTTCGAACGCGTCGCCGACGATGCCATAGTCGGCGATCTTGAAGATCGGGGCGTCGGGGTCCTTGTTGATCGCGACGATCGTGCGCGCGGTGCGCATGCCGGCGATGTGCTGGATCGCGCCGCTGATGCCGACGGCGATGTAGAGCGGCGGGCTGACGACCTTGCCGGTCTGGCCGACCTGCTCGCGGTGCGGGCGCCAGCCCGCGTCGACGACCGCGCGCGACGCGCCGACCGCGGCGACGCCGGGGCCGAACGCGGCCGCGAGGTCCTCGATCAGCTTGAAGCTCGCGGCGTCCTTGAGGCCGCGGCCGCCGGCGACGACGACCTTCGCTTCCTGCAGCGGCGTGCGATCGGCGCCCGACTTGACGATCTCCTTGACGACCGACAGCAGGTCGCCGGCCGGCGGCGCGACCTTGGTGACCGCGGCGCTGCCGCCACCGCTCGCGGCGGCGAAGTTGTTGGGCCGCAGCGTCGCGCAGAACGGCGTCTTGTTGGCGCGCACGCTCAGCGTCGCCTTGCCGCCGTAGACCGGCTTCTGCGCGCCGAACCTGCCGCCGTCGCACGACACCGCGACCGCGTCGGTCACGACCGCCGTGTCGAGCAGGCCGGCGACGCGCGGCAGCAGGTCCTTGCCCATCGCGGTGTGGGCCATCAGCACGGCCGCGGCCGAACGGCTCTTGCACTGCTCGGCGATCGCCCTGGCCCAGGCGTCGCCCGAGTATTCGGCGAACGCCGCGCCGTCGATGGCGACGACTTCGGCGGCGCCGCTCTTGGCCAGTTCGGCGCAGGCGGCGTCGATGCCCGACCCGCACGCGATCGCGACGACCTTGCCGCCGCTGCTCTTCGCGAGCTGCAGGCCGGCGGCGACGGCTTCGAGCGAGGGGCGCTTGAGCTGACCCCCGCGGACCTCGGCGATGACGATGACGTTGCTCATGGGTGTGCTCCTGGGGGGATCAGAGGGCCTTGGCTTCGTTGCGGAGGGCGGCGATCAGCGCCGGCACGGCTTCGGCGCCGTTGCCGACGATCTTGCCGGCGGCGCGCGCCGGCGGCAGCGTCAGCGCGACGACCTCGAGCGCCGGCGCGGGCAGCGTCGCGGCCTTCTCCTCGACGGGCTTCTTCTTCGCCGCCATGATGCCCTTGAGGTTCGCGTAGCGCGGCTCGTTGAGGCCCTTCTGGCAGCTGATCACGGCCGGCGTTTTGCAGGTGACGACCTCGCGCGCGCCTTCGATGTCGCGTTCGGCGGTGAACACGCCGTTCTCCAGCGTCAGCTTGGTGACCTCGGTCACGCAGGCGAAGCCGAGGCGCGCGGCGAGGTTGCCGGGCATCTGGTTGTTGTCGCTGTCGACGGCCTGACGGCCGCACAGGACGAGCTGGCACGGCACGCTCTTGATCCACGCGGCGAGCGCCTGCGCGGTGCTCGCGCCGTCGAACACCCACTGGTCGGTCGCCAGCAGCACGGCCTTGTCGGCGCCGCGCGCCAGCGTGTCGCGCAGTTCCTTCTGCGCGTCCTTGCTGCCGATCGTGACGACCGTGACCGAACCGGCGCCGAGCTGCTCCTTGATGCGCAGCGCCTGCTCCAGCGCGAACTCGTCATAGGCGTTCAGCTCGTACTGGACGCCGGCGGGGTCGATGGACTTGCCGTCGGCGGCGATCTTGATCGCCGTGTCGGTGGCGGGGACGCGCTTGATGCAGACTACGATGTCCATGGGCGGCTGTTCGGGGGGCGCCGAAGGGCGCCGGGGTCGAAAAAGGGGCGAGCAGTCTAGCCGCGGCGGGCCGGGGATCGCCCCCGGTTTTTGCTCGGTGGGGTGCCCGCCGCAAGCTCGTCGGGGTCGCAACTCCTGGGGCGGCCCGGGATTTCGCCGTCGTGCTGCCGGCGTGAACCGCTGGCAGCGGCAGGTCGTTGCAGCCCGACCTCGCCTCGGGAACCTGCCATGTCGCTCACCGCCATCGCCCTCGCTTCGTGGTTGACCGCCGCCGCACCGCAAGAGCCGCAGCTGCGCCACCTTGGCCCACCCGGACCCGCCGTGGCGGTTGATGCGGCCGATGGCCTCGGCGCCGGCGAACACGAATGCGCGCTGCGGATCGATCGCCGCGCACCGGCTGCCGACCTGGTGGCGGCGCTGGCGAACGCCCGCCGCCGCGGCGTGCAGCAGGTGCTGGTCGCCGCCAGCCTGCCCGATGGCACGCCCGGGGCGCTGGCGATCGGTCTCGAGGACCCGGCAGTGGTCGGCGAGCGTGCGCCGGTGCGACTGCGGGCCCATCGCGGGCTTCCCGGTGTGGCCGCGCGCGGCGTCGTGCCGCTGCTGCAGCGCTGGCAGCGCGGTTGGACCGCGCAGCTCGGCAAGGAGTTCGCCGTCGCCGTCGAGGTTCCGGCCGACGCGACCGCCGAACGCGTGCTCGAGCTGGTCGAAGCGTTGGCCGAGGCCGGCGTGCCGAGCGTCGCGATCGACCTGGCGGCGCCGGCGCCGGGCGCGGCACCGGCGGCCGTCGACGACGGCCTGCTGGCGCTCGCGATCGACGAGCCGTTGCCGATCCGCATCCAGCCGCCGCGCGAACCGCTGCCGCGCCCGCGGCGCGACGACCGGCCGTTCGGCTGCGTGCCGTCGCCGAGCGGCGCTGCGGCGGGCGACCCCGCGAACGCACCGGCCGCTGCGGCTCCGGCCATCGCGCTTGGCGGCAGCGACGCCGAGCAGCGCGTGCGCCGCGCCCTCGTGGTGGCGCGCCAGCGCGACGACGGCAGCTTCGACGACGGGCACGGTGGTGCCGATCTCACCGCCGCGGCCCTGCTGGCGCTCACCGTGCTCGGCGATGGCGCCGTCGGCGAACCGGCGGACCGCGCCGCGTTGTGCCGCGCGCTCGGCTGGCTGCTCGCCCGGCAAAGCGCCGATGGCAGCTTCGGTCTGCCGGGACCCGGTGGCGCCCGGGAGCACGCGGTGGCGACCGTCGCGATGCTCGAGGCGGCCGGGCAACTCGGCAACAGCGGCGGCGCGTCGCTGGCGGCCCTGCTGCGCGGCAGCGGCACGGATGCGCTGCGTTGGCTGTTCGCCCAGCGCGAGCCGGACGGCGGTTGGACCGATGCCGGACCGGCGACCCCGTCCGATCCGCTGACCAGCGCCTGGGCACAGTTCGCGATCGCCAACGCGCAGTCGTGGCACTTCGACCTGCCGGAGCGCTCGGCCGACCTGGTGGCCTGGTTCGATCGGCACCCGCAGAAGGTGCCGGTTCGAGCGGCGGCGGAACTGATGTGCCGCGCCTTCGCCGGCCACGACCGTGCGACGGACGCGCGGATGGACCAGCTGCGCGATCTGCTGGCCGCCGAGGCCGATGCCGGCGATCCGACCACCGCGTATTGGACCACCTACGCGCTGCTGGCCTGCGGCGGCGAGGCGATGCAGCAGTGGTCGCAGCGGCTCACGGCAGCGCTCGCGGCACCGACGCCCGCCACCGGCGACGTGCAGGGCATGCTCTATCGCCTGCTTGCCCGTCAGGTGCTGGTCCGCATGCGCCGGCTGCGGCGGTGACGGGATGGGTTCGAGCGATCTCTCGCGTCGGCGCGGTCGTCAGACCGAATCGAGCCCGTCGACCCAGACCGGCGGCAGCGTCGCCATCGCGGCGCCGCCGAGCACGCGCAGCATCGGTCCTGGAACGGTCCCTTCGCCGACGATGCCCGCGCCGAGCCGCGCGACGAGCCGGTCGCGGTAGGGCGGCACGATGACGATCGCCTCGACCTGCTCGGCGAGGTGCAGTGCTGCCGGCAGCAGGTCGGCGACGGCGTCGTCGTCGCCGCCGAGTTCGTGCCAGTGGCCCTGCAGGTCGGCGCCCTTGCCGCAGCAGGCGTAGGCGACGACCTGGCCGTCGCGCTCGAGCACCGCGGTCGTCATGCCGGGCGTCGACAGCAGCGTCGACATCGTGCGCACCGTGCGGGTGATGCGCACGGGCTTCCGCTCGTGCAGCGCGTGCATGGCCGCGTAGTCGGCGATCGTCGCAACGCGCACCCGGCCGACGTCGCGACGCGGCCGACGCGCGAGCAGGGCGCAACGTTCGACGGCGCCGTCGGTGAAGCCGGCGCGCGCGTAGAGCTCCGGGCGTTCGGCCCACAGCAGCACGACGTCGGCGAGCGGTGCCAGCGCCTGCAGCGCCGCGCCGAGGACGCGGCCGGCGAGGCCCTGGCCGCGCGCGCTCGGCGCCGTGGCGACGCTGCCGAGCAGGCCGGCGCGCAGCCGCCGTTCGCCGGCGACCAGCGTCTCGACGCGGCAGGCGCAGTGGCTGAGCAGATCGCGTTCGCCACCTTTGCCCACGCCCGCGATGGCGAAGAACATGCCGTCGCCGTCGCTGCGGTAGAGCTGCGGCCACGTGTGCTGGACGCCATAGAACTGGCCGTGCAGCAGCCACGCGTCGAGGTCGGGCAGCCAGCGCTCGACGTCGCGTCGCATGAGCCGCTGCACGTCGCTGGCGGCGAGCGTCGTCATGGCTGCCGCGCGCGGAACGCCGCCTCGAGCTGGCGGCGCAGGTTCATCGCCGTGACGAAGCCGTCGTCGGCGGTCTTGATCGCGTCGCGCAACTGCTCGGCGTCGGCGACCTGCGGCAGGTTGCGGTGCGATTCGGCGAGCTGCTGCAGCGATTCGAGCAGGCGCTGGAAGCTCGCGCCGTCGGCGCGCGGCGGCGCGGCGGGTGTCGCCGCATCGCCGAGCGGCGTGGTGCCGGGCAGGCGCAGCGGACTGAGGATCGTCTGGTCGGCCACGGGCATCACCTCAGGAAGCTCTGCAGACTGGTCTGCATGACGCGCGAGCTGACCTGCAGCGCGGCCTGGTAGCTCAGGTCCTGGCGCTGCAGCTCGAGGATCGCCTCGGCGAGGTCGGTGTCCTGCACCTGCGACAGCGAGTCGGTTCGCGACACGCGCAGGCCTTCGACGCGGTTCTGCAGCACGTCCATGCTCGACGAACGGAAGCCGAGCTCGCGGACGCCGTCGAGCACCGCGTCGTGCGCGTTGTCGACCTCGCCGAGCATCTGGGCGATGCGGTCGCGGACCTCGTCGTCGGGCAGCCCGGCGTCGTTGCGCATCAGGTCGCGCAGGGTGATCAGGGTCGTGAAGGCGTCGAACGTGCCCGAGTACTTGACCTGTTCGCCGCCGGTGCGCGTCAGGTTGCGCACGTCGACGTAGAGAACCTTGCCGTCGTACGAATTGGTGACCGCGACGCTTGCGGAGCTGAAGTCGCTGATCGGCGTCGACGACTGGCCGCCGTCGGTCGACAGGCTGGCGCGCGAGGTGAACGTTCCGGTCAGCGTCGTGGGCACGCCGGTGACCGACAGCGAGATCGTGCGGCCGTCGGCGGTCGTGAAGGCGCCGTTGGTGACCGGCAGCGCGACCGCCGGGCCGCCGCCGACGCTGAGCGTGGCAGGCGCCGCGGTGAAGGTGTAGGCGAGCTGGCCGAGCGCGTTCGTCGCGCCGTTGCCGGCGGTGACCGTGCTCGGCGCGTCGGTGTGCAGGCCGTCGAAGCCGATCCGCAGGTTGCCGAAGCCGACGGCGGTGTCGCCGTGCCCGACCGGTGCGGCGCCGGTCGGCGCGGCGGCGTCATCGGGCGTGAACGTCGTGCTGCCGCGCGAGCGCTGCAGGAAGATGCCGTCGCCGGGCACGTTCAGCGCGGTCGTCACGCCGGGCGCGACCTCGACGTCGAGCGTCTCGTGGTTGCCGTGGTAGTCGACGCGTGCGCCGCCGGCGTCATCGACCAGCTCGAACGGCGGCGAGCCGCTGGCGGTCCCGCCGAACAGGTAGCGATCGCCGCGGCGGCTGTTGCCGATGCTGACGAGCTGGCTCAGCAGCTGCTCGAGCTCGGCGCCGACGCTCGACCGATCGCTCGAGCTCATCGTCCCGTTCGCCGCCTGCGTCGTCAGCTCGCGGACGCGCTGCATCAGCGCGGAGGCGTCCTCGAGCGACGCCGAGCCGGTGTTCAGCGTCTCGCGCGCCAGGGCGACGTTGTCGCCGAGCTGCGTCAGGTTGCGCAGGTCGTTGCGCAGCGGCAGGATCCGCAGCGCCGCGGCCGGATCGTCGGACAGCTTGCCGACGCGCTTGCCGGACGCGACCTGCTGCTGCAGCTGCGAGTAGCGGTAGAGGCCGCTCTGTACGTCGCCGAGCGCGCGCGCATAGAGCATACCCTGGGTGATGCGAAGGGTCATCGGTCACCTCCCGAGGTTGATCAGCGTGTCGGTCATGTCCTGCGCGACGCTGATGAAGCGCGCCGCCGCGTCGTAGGACTGCTGGAAGCTCATCATGTTCACCATCTCCTCGTCGAGGTTGACGCCCGACACGCTCTGGCGTTCGGCCTGCAACTGGTCGAGGAGCTGCTGCTGCGAGGTCAGCGTGGTCGCCGCGGCCGAGGTCGAGAAGCCGACGTCGCCGACGATGTCGGCGTAGAAGTCCTCGATCGTGTTGGTGTCGAGCGACTGCAGATCGCGCGAGCGCAGCGTCATGATGCGCGCGAGGTTGCCGGCGTCGCCGTCGGCGAGGCCGATGCCCGCAGCGAGCCGGTCGGGGCTGGCGAGCAGATCCGGGTTGACCTCGATGTCGGACGCCTTCGAGCCCAGGAAGAACGAGTTCATGCCGAGCGCGACCAGCAGGTCGCTGCTGTCGCTGTCGGCGAGCGCGTCGAGCGCGAACACGTCGCCGGTCGAGGCCGAGACGCTGCCGCTGCCGAACGACACCTGCACGCCGTTGCCGAGGTCGATCAGCTCACCGGGCTCGTAGCCATCGCCGACGTTCACCGTCGCGACCAGGCTGCCGGCGCGATCGAAGACCTGCACGCGCAGGTCGTCGCTCTGACCGATCACGCCGTCGCCCTCCGGCACGAACGTGAACTGGTCGTTGGCGGCGCCGCTGTAGGTGCCCTCGACGTGGACCTCGAGCGGCTGGTCGCGACCGGTCGCGGTCGCCGTCGGCAGGCCGAGCACCTGCAGCGCGGTGCCCGCACCGACGTTCGTCAGCTTCAGCGTCGACGTCGCGCCGCCCTGCGCGCTGCGCAGCGCCAGGCGACCGCCGACCGACACGGCCGAGGCGGCGGTGCCGAGGTCGTCGTTGATCGCGGCCAGCAGCTCGTCGGTGGTCGCCGCCGAGCTGTCGGCGAAGTCGCCGGCGTCGAGCGTGACCGTGGTCACGGTCGGCGACCCGGCGGTGCCGGTCGTCACCGTGAAGCTGGTCGGGAACGTCAGGCCCGACAGATCGTACGGACCGGCCGCGCCCGAGCCGATCGACGGGTTGAGCCCGCCGAACGTGCCGGGGCCGTCCGGGTTGGGGTCGAGTCGCGGCGAGAAATCGAAGCCGTAGCCGGAGTCGGCGGTGATGCGGAGGCGCCCGGTCGGATCGACGCTGGCGGTCAGATGGTCGATGCCGTCGATCGCGTTCGCGACGTCGTCGAGCGACATCGACGACGGGTCGACCGCGATCCGCGTGCGCTGCATCGCGCCGCTGCCGAGTTCGGTCACCGAGACGTACAGCTCGCCGCTCTGGACGTCGAACAGGAAGCCCGACTGGCTCAGCAGTTCGTCGCCGCGCGCACCGTCGAAGTCGCCGTCCTTGGCGCCGTAGGCGGCGTTCAGCGACGTGAACGGTCCCGACCGCGGCATGCCGGTCGTGTGCAGGCGGTTGAACTCGAGGATCGTGTTGCGGGCCAGGTCGTCGAGCTTGCCCTGGAGCCCTGGCAGCGCACCCGATTCCTGCTGCAGCAGCGCGGCGATGCGCCCGCCCTGGATCTGCACCGGCGCCTCGTTGCGCCCGACGGTGATCCTGGTCCGGCCGGCGCCGTCCTTGCCGACCGCCAGCGCGGACGCGCGGTCCCCGGCGACCAGCAGGTGACCGCCGACCAGCACGTCGATGCTGCCCGACGAGCGTTCGATGGTGTGCAGGTCGATCAGCTTGCCGAGTTCGACGATGTGCTGGTCGCGGGCGTCGCGCAGATCGTTCGCCTGCGAGCCGTTGGCCTCGGTGGAGACGATCTGGCGGTTGAGTTCGGCGATCGCGGCGACGCGGTCGTCGACGGTGCGGACCAGGCCGCGCACCTCGTCGAAGGTGTTGCCGGACAGGTCCGCGAGCCGCCCCGACGCGAGGCGCAGTCCCTGGCTCAGCATGCTGCCGGCCTGGACCGCGCCGCCGCGCAGCGCGCGATCGGACGGGTCGGTCTGCAGCTGACCGATCGCGCCGAACAGCCCGGCGAGGCTGTCCGACAGGCCGCCGTCGGGCTCGGACAGGATGCTCTCGATCTCGCTGAATCGCGACTGGTCCAGCTCGGCGGCGCCGACGATGCCGAGCTGCAATTGCAGGCGCCGCTGCAGCCCTTCGTCGACCAGCCGCGAGATGCCGCGGACGTCCACGCCCGTGCCGAGCTGCAGGTTGCCGCTGACGCCGTAGGGCAGCGCCGCGGCGAGGTCGACGCGCTGGCGGGAATAGCCGGCCGTGTTCGCGTTGGCGACGTTGTTGCCTGCGGTCTGCATGCCGAGGCGCGCCGCCGTCAGCGCGCGCAGTCCTGCACCGAGTCCGAATCCGAAGCTCATGGTTTCCTCCGTCGTCTCACAACTTGCCGTCGACCAGACGTCCCGTGCTCGCGCCGATGCCGGCGCCGATGCCGCTGCGCATGCGCGCGTTGCGGTCGTAACCTGGGGCGGCGCTCGCGAACGCGGCGCCGACGCCCATCTCCGCCAGCAGGCTCTGCTGCGCGCGCTGCGTGAACCGCAGCAACCGCTGGCCGAGCGTGACCTCGACCCGAACCGACTTCGCGAGCGCGGTGGTGCGGGCGGCGGCTTCGCGCAGCGCGCGCGCGGCCGGCACCGGCATTGCGGCGGCGATGCGGGTCACGTTGAGGTGCGTCTCGCCAGGGGTCGCGCCGGCGTGGACCGGCAGCGCCCGGCGGATGCGCTCGAGCAGGGCGGTGCGCGCGTTCTCCTCGCCGGCGAGTTCCTGCGCGATGCGCTCCATCTCCGGCGAGGGTTCGATCGTGCGCGGGCGCGCGGACGCCCAGGCGGCGCGGCGCGTCTGCAAGGCGGTGAGCAGCTGCTGCAGCAGCTCGCCCGTCCGGGCGAACGACTGCGTCAGCGCGTGCGTGTCAGCCGAGAACGACATCGATGCCTCCGTCGAGCTTCGGGGTGGTGACGTGCGGCGGTGCCTTGGGCGGTGCCTTCGGGATCGCGCCGTAGCGCGCGAAATCGCGCATCAGCTGGTCGGCGATGCCGACGTGGCCGTTGTGGCTGACCTGCTCGGCGAGGTTCTGGTCGAACCAGTCCGAGTAGGTGTCGGAGCCGGGGCCGGCGCCGAACATGCCTTCCTCGCCGACCGCGGCGGTCTGGCGCAGGCTCGAGACCATCGTGCGCACGAACACGGTCTCGAACTGGTCGGCGACCGACTGGGCGTGCTGCTTCTTCGCCGTCGCCGCGTCGACCGGGTGCAGCTTCATCTTGCTCAGCGCGACGGGGTCCATCACCGCACCTCCAGCGTGGCGTGCAGGAAGCCGCCCTGGTCGAGCGCCTGGAACACCGCGACGAGCTGGGGCGCCGTCAGCCCCAGCGCCTTGAGGTTGTTCAGCAGCTCGGCGACGGTCGCACCGCCGCCGACCTTCTTCAGCTCGGTGCTGTTCGTCTGCACCTCGATGCGGGTGCGTGACACGGTCTCGGTCGTGCCCGTCGACAGCGGGTTCGGCTGCGAGACGTCCGGTTCGTCGACGATCGCGATCGTCAGGTCGCTGAGGCCGACGACGCACGGGCTGATCAGCACGCCCTCGCCGGCGAGCACGGTGCCGCTGGTCTGATCGACCAGGATGCGCGTCGGGTTCTCGACCTGCACGCGGACGCCGCCGACGAGGTTGAGGATCCGCAGCGCGTTCTCGTTGGTGCGCTCGTCGTCGGCCATCTCGATGCGCACCAGCGCCGTGTCGACCGGCGACACCTTGGCCGAAGTGCCCTCGAGCGCCATGCGGATGCCGGCGGCGATCGACGCGGCGTTGAACGCGCTCGGATTCAGCAGCTGCAGCTCGAGCGCGCCCGATTCGCTGAAGAACGACGTGTGTTCCTCGCGGACTACCAGCCCGCCGTTCTCGAGCCATGCGGTGGTGTTGGTGTTCTTCTGCACCGAGGCGTTCGTGCCTGCGGCCGTGAAGCCGGCGACGGTCAACGCGCCCTGCGCGACGACGTAGGTCTGGCCGTCGACACCCTTGAGTTCGGCGCGCAGCAGTTCGCCGCCGCGCAGCGACGTGCAGTCGCTGAGCACCTCGACCTTGACGTCGAGCGCCTGACCTTCCTTGGCGAACGGCGGCAGCGAGCAGGTCAGCGTGACCAATGCCGTGGTGCCGCCGACGACGTCGGCGATCGTCAGGTTGAGGTCGAGCTGGCGGACGATGTTCAGGATCGCCTGGCGCGTGCCCCGGTCGCTCGAGCCGGTGTTGGCGAGGCCGGTGACGATGCCGATGCCGACCAGTTGGTGCGGCATGCTGTTGTGCAGGCGCGTGATGCTGCGGATCCGCGGCGACAGCACGGTCTCGCCCTGTGCGGTCTGCACGACCGGCGCCGGGTCGGCCGCGGCGGCGGGGCTCGGGGCGAGCGGGGCGTTCTGCGCGGCGGCGACGGCCGTCAGCACGGTGATGGCGAAGAGGATGGTGCGCATGGGGCGATCTCAGAACGGCCAGGCGGCCCAGATCAGGGTGTCGAACAGCTGGCCGATCGGGCCGCGCGTGACCTGCCGCGTGTTGGCGCCGTCGCCGACGATCGCGATGCGGGCGTCGGCGACCTGCGCGCTGCCGACCGTGTTGTTGGTCGTGACGTCGAGCGGGCGGACGAGGCCGCTGATCTTCAGCGTGCGCGTCTCGTCGTTGACCGTGACGGTGCGCGTGCCGGCGACGACCAGGTTGCCGTTCGGCTGCACGTCGACGACGACCACCGCGATGCTCGCGCGCACCTCGCTGTCGCTGTTCTGCTTGGCCTGACCGTTGAAGTCCTGGCTCTTGCGGACGTCGACGCGCGGCAGCACGTTGCTGAGGAAGGTCTTCTCGCTGAGCGAGTAGGACTCGAGCCGGGCCGCCAGCGTGGTGTCGTTGCTGCGCTCGACCTTCTCCTCGTTCTTGACGCTGCTGGTCTCCTGGATCAGCACCGTGAGGATGTCGCCGACCTTGCGCGCGCGCTGGTCGGCGATCGCGGCGATGCTGACACCGGAGCGGACGTAGGGATTCTGCGCCGCGAGGGTGGCGGCGAGGGTCAGCGCGGCGAGCGCGCAGCGGATGGTGATGCCGGGCATGGTGGTTCTCACTGCTTGACGACGACGAGGCCGGCCTGGGCGACGATGCCGGTGATCTGGCTGCGCGAGGTGGCGTTGGTCAGAGTGACCGTGGCGCCGATCGCGCCGTCCTGGTTGGCGATCGCCTTGGCCGTGACCTTGACGCGACCGTGGGTGATGACGACCGTGACGATGTCGCCCTTGTGGATGACCGCCGGCGGCGCGATGTCGCTCAGCGTCAGCCGCTGGTTGGCCTGCAGGTTGCGCGCCGCGACCTGCTCGGCGACCTGCTGCAGGTCGTTGAGGAACGCGCCGTTGGCCTGCGCCATCGCCTCGCGCACGATCGCCAGGTTGTCGGGGCCGAGCGGCGTGCCGGCGCGGATCGGGCCGATCGTGCGCAGCATCTGGCGGTAGCGCGTCAGCCGGAACGTGACCGGTACCTTGCGCCAGCTCCGTCCGTCGACCAGCACGTCGACGTCGACGACCGCGGACGTCGGTCCGGTGGCGCCGCCGCGGACGCGGGCGGTGATCTCCTGGCTCTGCCGGCCCGGGGGCGCCTGCACCTGGCGCAGCGCCGCCGGTGGCTCGACCTCGACGTCGCCGCCTTCGCTGGCCAGCACGGCCTGCAGCGCGGTGTTGGCGGCATCGAGCAGCTCGGCGCCGGGCACCTCGACGACGACCGCCTGGACGACGACCGCGTCGGCGCCCGTCACCTTGACGGTCGACAGATCGCGGCCGGCCGCGGCCAGCGTCTGCACGATCTCGCTGCGCGAGACCGAACGCGCGTAGCCGTTCACCGGCGACTCGGCGAAGCGCAGGCCGGCCAGCGCCGCGGCGTTCGCGTCGAGCGGCGTGATGTCGCAGAGGTCGCCGAGCGTGACCTCGGCGCTGCGGATGCTGGTCGTCGGCCGCAGCCGCAGCTCGACCTTCGGCGGATCCTGCCGCGGACCGTCGCCATCGCCGGACTGGGGCGCCAGCGCGCCGAACACCATCGCGATCGTCACCAGGACACTCATGACTCCTCCTCCGGATGGGCGCGATCAGCGCGAGATGTTGGTGGCCGTCGACAGCATCTGGTCGCTGGCCTGGATGGCGCGGCTGTTCACCTCGTAGGCGCGCTGCGCGACGATCAGGTTGACCAGCTCGTTGACGATCTGGACGTTGCTGCGCTCGACGAAGCCCTGCTTGAGCAGGCCGAGGCCGGTCGCGCCGGGCGTGCCGGTGATCGGCGCGCCGGACGCCTCGGTCGGTCGCATGACGTTGGCGCCGACCGCGAGCATGCCGCTCGGATTGACGAAGCGGTGGATCGTCAGCTGGCCGAACGGGGTCGCGGTGTCGGGGCTGCCCGCGGTGCGGCCGCTGACGCGACCCTCGGGATCGATCGAGATCTCGAGCGTGTCGCTCGGGACCGTGATCTCGGGCAGCAGCACGTTGCCGTTGCCGGTGACGAGCTTGCCGTCGGCGTTGATCTGGAACTCGCCGTCGCGCGTGTAACCGGTCGAACCGTCCGGCAGCGTCACGGCGAAGAAGCCGTCGCCGTCGATCGCGACGTCGAGGTTGCGATCGGTGATCTCGAGCGTGCCGGTCGTGAACACCTTGGTGGTGCCGTTGAGGCGCGTGCCCGAGCCGATCTGCGTGCCGATCGGCACCGGCGCGTCGCCCGCGCCGCGCGCGAGACCCGGTGACTGCAGGGTCACGTAGAAGAGGTCCTCGAACGAGGCCTGCGACTTCTTGAACCCCGCCGTGTTCACGTTCGCGATGTTGTTCGCGATCATGTCCACCATGGTCTGCTGGGCCTTCATGCCCGTGGCGGTCGTGTAGAGACTCTTCAGCATCGGAGCATCACCTCAGAATGTTCGTGATCAGGTTCTCTTGCAGGCGGCCGAGGCCGGTCAGCGCCTTCTGCGTCGCCGCGAACGAGCGTTCGACGGCGATCATCTGGACGAGTTCTTGCAGGCTGTCGACGTTGCTGCCCTCGACGAACCCCTGCTGCACCGCGTCGCCGGACTGCACGCCGCGCTGACCGAGCGGGTCGTGGTAGAGGCTGCGGCCGACCGGGACGAGCGCGCCCGGCTGCGGCAGCGTGAGGACCGCGATCGGGCCCCAGGTCTGGCCGGTCGTCGGGTTGGCGATCGTGCCGTTGGGCGAGATCGTGACGTCGCTCGGCGCGTCGTCGCCCGCACCCAGCGGTTTCTGACCGCCGCCCAGGTCGAGCACCGCGATCCCGACCCGCGAAACCAGGCGGCCGTCGGCCGACAGCGTCAGCTGGCCGTTGCGCGTGTAGAACGCGTTGCCGTTGCCGTCCTGCACGTGCAGCCACTGATCGCCGTCGATGGCGATGTCGAAGCGGTTGCCGGTCTCGCGCAGGATGCCGCGGCCGAGGTCGGACTGTTCGCGGTAGGCGACCGTCGGCAGCTGCTGTTGCTGCAGCAGCGAGTGGAACGTGTCGGGCGCCTCCTGCGCGACCGACGCACGGCGCTTGAAGCTGGCCGTGTCGACGTTCGCCAGGTTGTTCGCGATCGCCGCCTGCTTGTCGGCGAGGAACGACAGACCGCGGACCAGGGCATTCTCTCCGTAACTGGTCATGGCTACTTCACGATGTTGATCAGCTCGGCGAGGATCTGGTCGGTCGTCGTGATGACGCGCGAGTTGGCCTGGAAGCCGCGCTGCGCCTCGATCAGGTTGACGAACTCGCGGGCGATGTCGACGTTGCTGTTCTCCAGCTGACCGGCGCGCACCGAGCCCGAGCCGGCCGCGTTGGCCGTGGTCGCGATCGAGTCGCCGGAGTTCGGCGATTCGACGAACAGCGTGTCACCCGAGCGGACCAGGCCGCCTTCGTTGGAGAACATGCTGATGCGCAGCGTGTCGAGCGTCGCGCTCTGGCCGTTGCTGTAGTAACCGACCAGCTGACCTTCGGTGTTGAAGCCGACGTTGAGCAGCGTGCCCGCCTGGAAGCCGTCCTGGTCGACCGCCGCGACCGTCGACGAGTTGCCGAGCATCGCGACGCCGTCGAAGCCGCCGGACGTGCCGAGGTCGACGACGACGCTCTGCGCCGCGGCGATGCCGTCCCACGAGAACACCAGCGAGTTGGTGCCGCCGCCGATGACGTTGAACGAGCCGTTGTCGTTGAAGCGGATCTGACCGATCGACGCCTGCGTGATCGTGCCCTCGCCGCTGTCGATCTCGGCCGACATGTCCCAGATGGTCGCGTCGGTCGTGCTGCGCGTGAACGTCATCGTCACGGGGTGCGTCAGACCGCGCGAGTCGACGACGTCGATCGAGGTGACCGCTGTGTCGGGGCCGGTGCCTTCCTGCGCGACCTCGAAGTTCGCCCAGCTGTTGCGGCCCGGGTTGCTGGCCGAGTCGCCGATGAACAGGCTGAGGTCGGCCTCCTGCTTGTCGAGCGCGAACAGGCGGATGTTGCCGTCCGGCGTCAGCTCGACGTCGGCCTGCGCCGAATCGACGGTGCTGCGGATGAAGGTCAGCATGTCGTCGAGCGTGGTGCCGTCGTTGGCCGGCTGCGGGCCGTAGACGAACGAGTCGGAGAACGCCGTGCCGTCCGGGTTCGTGCCGCTGATCGTGATGCTGTCGCCGACCGCGTAGGCCGAGTTGCGCGACGTCAGCTGCGCCAGGTCCGTCGTGCCGGTGGCCGTCGTCTCGGTGCCGCTCTCGAGCAGCGCGTCGAGGCCGAGCGCGTTCAGCATGCCGTTGGCGCCCGGGCCGTCGTCGAACTTCAGCGTCGCGGCCGAGCCGAGGCGCAGCGTCGAGAAGTCGAGCGTGCCGGCGGTGTCGTCGGCGGCGACCGAGAGGCCGGCCAGCGTGAACTGTGCGGCCACGGTCGACGCGTTGACCGGACCCGCGCCGAACGTCGACGCCGGGAACGTCACCGTCTGCTGCGCGCCGCCGTTGATCGACACCAGCACGGTCTTGCCGGCGAACGCCGTGAGATCGAACTGGTTGCCCGCGCCCGCGGTGCCCGCACCCTGCTTGGTCGCCGGCGTGCCCGACTTCAGCGGGACGCTCGACTGCACGATCTCCTCGAGCGGACCGCCGACGCGGGCCGGCAGGTTGCCCTGGAATCGGACGCTGGTGGTCGCGACCGCGGGTTTCGTGTCGGTGACCGGCACGGTGATGTTCGCGCCGGTGCTGCCGACGACGCGCAGGCCGGAGCGGGTGTCGACCAGCGTGCGGTCGGCGTCGATGCCGAACGTGCCGACGCGCGAGTAGAACTGCTGCACGCCGTCGGTCAGCGTGAAGAAGCCACGCCCCTGCAGCGCGACGTCGAGCGAGCGACCGGTGTCCTGGAACGTGCCCTGGCTGGTGTCGGTGTCGACGGTCGCGAGGATCGCGCCGTGGCCGATCTGCAGCGGATTGACGCCGCCGAAGTTGCCGTTCGGGCCCGAGCCCGAGCGCACGGTGAAGCTCAGGATGTCGCTGAACGTCGTCCGCGAGCCGCGGAAGCCCGGCGTGCTGACGTTCGCGAGGTTGTTGCCGATGACGTCGATGTAGGTCTGGTGGACGCGCAGTCCCGACAGGCCGGTGTAGAGGGCGGTGCTGACCATGGTGCTCTCGGTGGATCCCTGGGTGCGGTGGCGCGGCTCAGGCGTCGGCCTTGGCGGCGATGCCGGTGACCTGGTTCATGTCGATGTCCTGGTCGCCGGTCAGGCGCATGCGCACGGTGCCGGACTGGTCGACGTAGATGGACTCGACCGTGCCGGAGTGTTCCTGGCCGCTCGCGTCGGCGAACGTGACCTCCTTGCCCAGCAGCGCGCTGCCCTGGCTGAGGCCCTGTGCACGCGCCAGCAGGGTCTGGTAGTCGAGCAGCTTCGACATGTTGGAGTTCAGCGTGCGCTGCTCCTCCATGGTCGTGTAGCTGGCCATCTGGTTCATGAAGCTCTCGTTGTCGACGGGCTCGAGCGGCGTCTGGTGCTTGAGCTGCTCGGTGAGCAGCAGCAGGAACTGGTTGTCCGCGAGCTGCGAGCTCGGCGGCGTGGTGGCGTTGGTCGGACCGGTCGAGGTGATGGCGCTGGTCGAAGTGGTCATGGCGTGTCTCTCAAACCCAGAAATCGAGGCCCTCGGCACCGACGTAGCCGCCGAGCCGCGGGGTGATGGTGGTGGCGCCGGGCAGCGCGTCGTCGGGATCGCCCGACGCGTCGGCGAAGGCCTCCTGCGAGGTCTGCCGGCGGCGGTCGTCGCGCGCCGAGATCTGCGCGTCGGCGACGTCGAGGCCGGCGGCCTGCAGCGTCTGCTTGAGCGCGTCGAGGTGCTGCTGCAGCAGCTGCGCGACGTCGTTGCGTTCGGCGGCGATCGACAGCGTCAGGCGGTTGCCGTGTTCGACGACCATGCGCAGGTCGAGTTCGCCGAGATCCGGCGGTTCGAGGCGCATGCGCATCTCGCCGCCCTGCGCGTCGAGCTTCAGCAGGATCTGCTTGAAGACCGAGTCGCGCGACTGCTCGAGCAGCTGGGCGCTGGCGGTCGCGGAGGTGCGGTAGCCGGCGGCGACCGCGGCGGCGCGGGCCGGGACGCCGGCACGCGCCAGCGGCGCATCGCCGCCGCGCGTCACCGCGGTCCCGGCCTTGGCGCCGCCGACCGCAGCGACCGCGGGGGTCGCGGGCGCTGCGGTGGTGGTGCGGGGACCGTTGGCGACGCCGCCGGTGACGATCGCCGCGACCAGGGGCTCGGCCGAACGTGGCTTCGGCGCGGCCGCCTGGGCGGGCTTCGGGGAGTCGTCCACGACCTTGGCGGCTGGCGCCGCCGCGGTCGCGGCCTGTTCGAGGTCGACCACGGATGGCTCGCCGACCGGGGCGTCGGCGACCGCGGGTTCCTCGACTTCGGCGACCGGCTCGTCGGCCGTGGCCTCGTCACCGCGCTCGGCCGCGGTGGCCGCGGCCGGTGCCGGTTCGACCGCCGGGCGCTGCGGCTCGTCGGCGACCGGCTGGCGTTCGGCGACCGCGCGTTCGAGCGCGTTCGCGAACGTGTCGGCGCGGCCGAGCTGCATGCTCGCGGCGAGCGGCACGCGCATGGGGTCGGATTCGACACGCACGCGCAGGTTGGTGAGCATTGCCACGGTTCCTTCGATCCTCCGGCCCTCTGGGAGCACCGCGCGTGCCAACCGACCCGGCCCGGTGGCGCGCCTCCGGTGGCACGGGGGCGAACGGTCGCCGAACCGCCGCACCGGCAGTTCCTGCCGGCTCGTGGGGCGGCACGAACTGCCGACGGCGGCAGGTTCTGCCGAGACCCGATGGGACCGGATCCGCCGCGTCCTTCGACACTTTCTGCGGGTCGGCTCTCAAGTGACCGGCCGCGCTGCCGATGATCTCTTGCCAACGAACCCGAGAGGCGCAGATGGAAGTTCGCAACATCGCAGACGGCGGTCGCACCGAGCGCAGCGCCGATCTCCTGCCGCGGCCTCCGGCCGTGCTCGTGCCGGTCCCGCGGCAGCAGCGCGACGCCGCGACCATCAGCGCCGCCGGCCGCGACCAGGCGGCCCGGATCGAGACGCTGACGCGCCGCGCCCGCACCGCCGACGGCGACCGCAGCGCGCTCGTCGCCGAGGCCCGTCGCAAGCTGTTGGCTGGTGAACTGGATGCGCCGGCGGTCGTCGAGGGCACCGCGCAGCGCGCGCTCGCCGCCGACTTCCTGTCCGACTGAACCGCCGCGCGGCGGAATCGCCGCGGGGGTTGGGGCGGGGGTCCGCCACCGCTACAAGGGAACCACGCGAGCCGTGACGTTCCCGATCCGCATCCTGGTGGCCGTGCTCACCGCGTTGTGCCTGCGGGCGCAGGACCCGCCGGTCAAGCCCGAACCGCCGGTGACGCCGGCCCAGCCCGCGCCGGCCGCGCCGGCCGACCAGGCGCCGGAGGTCGATCGCGTCGCGAAGGCGATCGAGGACTACGCCGCGGCGAGCAAGGGCGGCCAGCCCGAAGCGATGCGCCGTCGCACGCTGCTGTGGCTCGGCGACATCGACGAGGAGCGGGTCACGCAGTTCTTGCGCGACGAGCTGAAGAAGAACGGCAATGCCGAGTTCGCGGCGGTCGTGCTCGAGGCGATCGCGCGTCGGCCGCGCCCGGCGCTGCAGCGCGAGGCGTTCCGCATGCTGGCCCGCCCTTCGATCGCCGTGAGCGTCGCGCGCGCCGCCGCGATGGCGGTGGCCAGCAGCGGGGCGGACGGCGTGCGGCGGCTGCTCGACCTGGTCGCCGCCGGCGAACGCGGCCTCGGGCGCGCGCGTGCGGCGGCGATCGACGGTCTGCTGGCGCACGGCGGCGCGCCGGCGCTGCACGACCTGATCGCGATGGTCGACGCCGAGACGCCGCAGCGGCTCGAGGTGCTGGTCGGGCTGGCCGCGGAGCGCGATCCCGAGCTGACCAAAGTGCGCGTCCGTCTGCTGCGCGAGGGCAACCTGCTGCTGGCGGCCACCTGCTGGCACCAGCTCGCGGCGCTCGGCGATCCGCGCGCGGCCGACCTCGCGGTCGACGTGCTCGAACGGCTCACCGACGATGTGCGCCCCGAGGTCGCCGCGGAGCTGATCCGCGGTCTCGTGCACCTTCGCGTCGCCGACTACCGGCCCGCGCTGCTGCGCATGGCCGCGATCGACGGCCCGCCGGTCAAGGCCGCGCTCGAGGCCAGCGTCGGCACCGTCGCGCAGGACCGCGATCTGTGCACGTTCCTGATCGATCGCGGGCTCACCGACAAGCGCGCGGCCGTGGTCGCCGCCAGCAAGATCCTGCTTCGCGAGGCGCCGCCCGAGGCGGTCGCGCCGCTGCTGGCCAAGGTCCGCGCCGAGCTGCGGTCGCCGAAGAAGGACGATCTCGACCGCATCGTCGAGTTCCACCCGATCCTGGCGCGCGATCCCGGCTGGCGCGCCGAGCTGGTCGCGCTGGCCGCCAGCCGCGACGTCGCCGTGCGCACGGTCGGTCTGTCGCTGCTGCTCGAGATGGGCTGCGGCGACGCCGTCGGCGAGGCGCAGAAGGTGCTCGACCACAAGTCGTGGTCGCTGCGTTCGGTCGCCTTCCGCTACCTGACGCGGTTCCGCGACGTGACGTCGATTCCGCTGCTGATCGGGCGCGTCGACCACGAGGAAGGCCGGCTCGCCGACGAACTCAGCCAGGCGCTGTTCGTCCACACCGCGGTGCGCTGCTGGACCCGCCGCGAGTGGGATACGTGGTGGCGGACCCACAAGGAGGGCTTCGTGCTGCCGCGCGAGGAGACCGTCCGCGGCAGTTCGGGCACCGGCGGCGGCGTCACGGTCAGCTACTACGACATCCCGCTGGTCAGCGCGCGCGTCGCCTTCCTGGTCGACACCAGTGGCTCGATGCAGGCGCCGATCGGCACCGACCAGACCTTCTCGCGGCTCGACGCGGCCAAGGAGCAGCTGCACAAGGTGGTCGAGGCGATGCCCAAGGAGCATCGCTGCAACGTCATCACCTACGCGACCAAGGTCGAGCCGATCTGGCCGCAGGTGCGCAAGCTCAACCCGGGCAACAAGAAGGAGCTGCTCGAAGCGGTCGACAAGCTGGTGCCAACCGGCGGCACCAACATCTTCGACACGCTCGAGCTGGCGTTCCGCGACCCCGACATCGACACGATCTACCTGCTGACCGACGGCCAGCCGACCGCCGGGCGCACCACCGACCCCAGCCAGATCCTGGCGGAGGTCAAGCGCTGGAGCCGCGAACGCCAGATCATCGTCCATTGCATCGGGCTGGGCATCGACTCGCCGCTGCTCGACGCGCTCGCGAAGGCCACCGGCGGCGTCTACAAGTTCATCCGCTGACTCGTGCGGCGGTGGATCCATCGCTACCATTCGCGGCCCATGCGGCCCGCGGCGGGCCCCGACGCTGCGAGGAGTCGCGACATGAAGAACGCTCGATCCGTGGCCAGGTGGTCGGTCGCCTGCGCGCTCGGCGCCGCGCTCACCGCGCAGGCCCCGGTGCTGCACGTCGGCGGGCCCGTGCCCGATTTCGCGGATCTGCCGGCCGCGGTCGCGGCGGCGGTGCCGGGGAGCATCCTGGTCGTCCACCCGGGCACCTACACGGGCTTCACGACCGGCAAACCGCTGCGCGTCGTGCTCGAGTTCGGGCCAGGTGGTGGCGCGGTGGTGCCGGCTCCGGGTGCCGCCTACGCGATCCGCATCACGGGCCTGCCGCTGGGCGCGAAGTTCGTGCTCGTCGGCCACGCCACGACCGTCACGCCCGGGCCGCTCGGCGCGGTGCGACTCGATGCGAACGCCGGCACGGTGGTCGTCGAGGGGCTCTCGATCACCGCGAACGCCGCCCCGGCGATCGACGTGCAGAACGCGGCCAGCGTGTTCGTCGACCACTCGTTCCTGATCGGTGCGCCGGCGCTGCAGGCCCAGGCCGCGGCGATCGTCACCAACGACACGGCGTTCCTCGGCGCGACGACCACGGCGAACGCCGCGATGGTGCTCGACCAGGTCGGCTTCGAAGGCATGCTCGGCGGCTTCGTCGGCTACGCGGCGCCCGCGATCCGCGCGTTCGGCAGCGAACTCGACTTCGCCGGCAACGGCACCACGCCGATGCACGTCAACGGCCTGCCGGTGACGCCGGTCAGCGCGATCGAGCTGACGACCTCCAGCCTGCGCTGGCAGCCGGCGCACTTCGCGATCGGCCCGGCGCTCGGCGCGCCGGCGGTGGCGACCGTGGCGAGCACGATCGTCGTCGAGCCGCAGACGGCGCTGCTGGCGCGCGGCGCGGCGCCGGGCGGCACCGCGACGCTGTCGCTGACGTGCCCGACGCCGGTTCCCGGCGTCGTCGTGATGGGCGGCCTCGGCCAGCCGTACGGCGTCTTCGGCCTGAATGGCCTCTACGTCGACCCGTTCCAGCCCAACGCCGTGATCCTCGCCGGCCAGGTGAACCCCGCGGGGCTCAACTGGCAGGCCACGGTGCCGCCGGGCAACATCCTCTACGGCTATTCGTTCGTCGTGCAGGCGATCCTGCTGCGGCCGAACGGGGTGCTGCAGCGGCAGGCGCCGGCGCCGATCATCGTGCTGTGAGCGCCGGGCCGGCGGCGGCGGCGCGCGTCACTTCGTGCCGACGCAGCGCGCCGCCGCGATCGGCCCTTCGTCGCTGAGCAGCGCACACAGCTCGGGGTCGGCGAGCACCGCGTCGACGGTCGTCGCGCGGCCGTCGACGGTCATGCGCCGCGCGACCAGCCGGCAGCCGTGGCTGTAGTCGACGTGGCTGGTCGTGTGGACCTTGCTGAGCGGCTGGATCGGCTTGCCGTCGGTGTGGTGCCAGCCGTAGATCACGACGCGATCGGGAAACGTCGCGAGCAGCGCCGAGCAGACGATGTCCTTCTTGATGCCGGCGACGAGCGCGCCGGGCGGCGTGGCGCCGCGCTGGCGTTCGATCGCCGCGTGGTGGGCGGCGAACACCGACATCGCGCAGATGTCGTGCGACTTCGGATCGAACGGCACCGGCTCGAGCCGTTCGCCGGCCGCCGCCCAGATCGCGTCGACCATGCGGCGCGTCGGCAGCACGCAGTCGAGGCGGTCGGCGATCCGCTGCGCGAGCTGCGGGCGGATCGGCAGCCGCAGCCAGTCGTCGTCGCGGCCGAGACCGAAGTAGTCGGGCGCGACGAAGAACTTCGCCTCGTGCTCGCGGCCGCGGATCGTCGCGGTCGTCTTGACCGCAATGCGCCGCTGCAGGAACGCCGGCACGTGACCGGCCGTGAACTCGCGCCAGATCACGTCCTCGCGTTCGCCGAGCTTCAGGCCGTCGAGCCGCGGCACCAGGTCGCGGCCGCTGGGCGCTGCGGCACAGCCGGCCAGCAGCGCCAGCGTCGCGAGCATCGGCCGACGCCGGTGCGCCATACCGCTACTTCGCGAACTGCGCGAGGGCGCCGACGACGTCGATCTGCTCGGCCTCGGTGAGGCCTTGGAAGATCGGCAGCGCGAGCGCTTCGGCGCAGGCCTGGTTGGCGACCGGGAAGTCGGCGGGGTTCGCGCCGAGGTTGGCGAAGCACGGCTGCCGGTGGAACGGGATCGGGTAGTAGACCGCGCAGCCGATGCCCTGCTGGCGCAGGTGCGCGATCGCCGCGTCGCGTTGCTTCTGCGGCACGCGCAGCACGAACTGGTGGTAGGCGTGGCGATCGGTGTCGGTCGGCAGCTTCGCCCAGTCGAGCAGGCCGGCGTTGGCGAACAGGCGGCGGTAGCGCTCGGCGTTCTCGCGGCGCTGCATCGTCACGCGCTCCATGTCGCGCAGCCGCACGCGCAGCGCGGTCGCCTGGATCGCGTCCATGCGGAAGTTGCCGCCGATGAGGTTGTGCTTGTAGAGCTCGGCCTGGCCGTGGTTGCGCAGCAGCTTGATCGTCGCGGCGAAGGCGTCGTCGTTGGTCGTCAGGAAGCCGCCGTCGCCGATGCCGCCCATGTTCTTGGTCGGGAACGTCGACCAGCCGGCGCACAGGCCCGCGTTGCCGGCCATGCGGCCCTGGTGCATGGTGCCGATCGCCTGCGCGGCATCCTCGATCAGCGGCACCGAGTAGCGGCGGCAGATCTTCAGCACGGCGTCGGTGTCGAACGACGCGCCGAACAGGTGCACGCCCATCACGGCCTTTGGCCGCTTGCACTTCGCCAGGCCTTCCTCGAGCCGCTGCGGGTCGACGTTGAGGAAGGTGGGTTCGACGTCGACGAACACCGGCTTCGCGCCGGTGCGCGCGACGACGCCGGCCGTCGCGAAGAACGAGTAGGTCGGCAGCACGACCTCGTCGCCGGGGCCGATGCCGAGCGCCATCAGCGGCGCGAGCAGCGCGTCGGTGCCGGACGACATCGAGATCGCGTGCTTGCAGCCGAGGTAGGCCTCGAGCTCGCGCTCGAAGTTCTCGACCTCGGGGCCGAGGATGTACTGGCCGCTGCGGACGACGCGGACGACGGCCGCCTCGATCTCGGCGAGCTGCGCCTTGTCGCGGGTGAGGTCGATCAGGGGGACGGGCATGTGGGCAACCAGGATAGGGCCCGCGCGCGCCGGGGGAAGAGCGGGCTTCAACGCGGCAGACGCGCGAGCGCAAAGGCGCGCAGCGGCGCGCTCGGCGGCGCACCGGCGCCGTGGACGACGATGCGACGCAGGGGGCCGGCGGTCGCCGGCAGCG
>CAYMRG010000008.1:12931-25081 GCA_964392555.1 uncultured candidatus Brocadiaceae bacterium | reverse complement strand
CCAGACGCTGCTCGGCAACAGCCAGTTCGCGCTGACCTGCACGGGCGTGTTCCCCAACCTGCCGACCTTCTTCGCGCTGGCGAGCGGCCCCGGTCTCGAACCCGGTCCGACGGTCTTCGGCTTCACGCTGTGGGTCGATCCCGGCCAGACGTTCTTCGCGATCGACAGCGCCACCGCCGACGACCTCGACTTCGCGCTGCTGCACCTGCCGCTGCCGTCGAGTTCAGCCTACGAGAACCTCGAATTCTCGGCGATGGCGATCACGCTCAACCCATGCTCGCCGGATTGGTTCGCCGGTTCGCAGCGCGTCCTGCGGCCGCAAACCAGAGGTTGCGCGGCGCTACGCGCCGCCAGAAGAGGCCGCAGGCACGCTGCAGTCTCCAGGGGCGACTACTACTCCCGCTCGCCAATGGCGAACCCGCTCGCCACGCGAGGAAACGCGGGAGTAGTAGATCAGGGCGTGCGCTTCGAACTCGCCGCGCCGGAGCGTGCGCTCACGGCCGCGCGGCCGTCAGGCGCCGCGCACCCACTGCACGATCTGCGCGCGCTGCAGCGCGCCGCTGATGCGGCGCAGTTCGCGGCCCTCGCCGAACAACACCAGGGTCGGAATCGAACGGATGCCGAACCGTGCACCGAGGTCCGGATTGGCCTCGGTGTCGACCTTCGCGAAGACGATCTGCGCCGCGAGGTCCGCGGATGCCTGCGCGAAACCCGGCGCCATCATCCGGCACGGGCCGCACCACGGCGCCCAGAAGTCGACCAGCAGCGGCAGCGTGGTCTGCGCGAGGACGCGTTCGAAGTTCGAACTGTCCAACGGCACCGGCGTGCCGAACAGCCGCGTCTGGCAGGAGGCACAGATCGGCTTGTCGCCGAGCCGCTCGAGCGGCAATCGGTTGAGCGTCCGGCACTCGGGACAGGGAACGACGATCGGAGCGGTACCTGGCATCGGCGAATGGCTCGGGGATGCACCTTCCCCCTGCAGCGGTATCTGGTCGCCCGCTGGCCGCGAAAGATACGATGTCGGCGCTCGCCGAACATCAGCACTTTCCCCCGCAGCCAGCGTGTCGGCGGGCTGCACGGCTGCGTTACCGGGCCCTCCATGCGCGTTCCTGCCCTCGGCGCCTCTCCCGCCCTGCTCGTCCTGGCTCTGCCCCTGGTGGCACAATTTCCCGATGGCGGGCCGTTTCCCAATGGCGGGCGCGGCCCCAATCGCGAGGTCCTGCGGCTCGTCGATCGCTTCGACGCCGACAAGAGCGGCCGCCTCGACGCCGCGGAACGGACCGCGGCCCGCGCGTGGCTGGCCGAGAATCCGGATCAGGCGCGGCGCGGACCCGGTGGGCCGGGCGGACGCTTCGGCCCGCCCGACGAGCGGTTCCCCGGCGGACCGGACGGTGCCCCGCGCGGCGGCCAGGCCGACGGCGCGGCCGCGGTCGGCAGCCACGTCGCGCGCGAGGACGTGCCGACCTACGACGATCGCGATCCGTTCGACCCCGACGTCGTGCGCACCATCTTCCTCGACTACGCGGCCGACGACTGGTTCGCCGAGCTCTCGGCCTTCTACCACACGGACGTCGTCGTGCCGGCCACGGTGACGATCGACGGGCACGTCCTGCACGACGTCGCGACGAAGTTCCGCGGCAACACCTCCTACCAGATGGTGCGCGGCCACAAGAAGTCGTTCGATCTCGCCTTCGACGACATCGATCGCAAGCAGGACTGGCGCGGCCTCGTCAACCTCGACCTGCTCAACTGCAACGGCGACGCGTCGTTCGTCCGCGAGGCGCTGCACGGCTGGGTCGCCAACCAGTTCACGATCGCACCGCGTGTCGCGCTGGTGCGCGTCGTCGTCAACGGGGAGGACCATGGCGTCTACGCGGCGGTCGAGCAGTTCGACAAGCACTTCCTGAAGGCGCACTACGGCACCGGCAAGGGCGATCGTTGGAAGGTGCCGCCCGACTTCTCCGGCGGCGGCGGCCTGCGCTGGCTCGGCGAAGACGTCGCGGCCTACCGCCAGCGCTACGAGATCAAGTCGGCGGACGAGCCGGTGGCCTGGCAGTCGCTGATCGACCTGTGCGAGGTGCTCGAGCGGACGCCGACCGAGGACCTCGAACGCATCCTGCCGCAGCACCTCGATGTCGACGCGGCCCTGTGGTTCCTCGCGATCGACAACGCGCTCGCCGACGACGACGGCTACGAATCGCGCGCGAGCGACTACCTGCTGTACCGCGACCCCGAAGGCCGGTTCCACCCGATCTCGCGCGACAACAACGAGATCCTGCCCGGCAACCACGGCCCGGGTGGCGGACCGCGGCGCGGGCCAGGTGGCCCGGATGGCTTCGGCAGACCGGATGGCTTCGGCGGACCGGATGGCTTAGGCGGACCGGGCGGGTTCGGCGGACCGGGCGGCCCTGGCGGTCCCGGCGGTCGACGTGGGCCCGGCGGCCGCGGCGGGCCGGGCGCGGCCGCATCGACTCCGCTCGAGATGGCCGACCGCGCGGACCGGCCCCTGCTGCGGCGCTTGCTCGAAGTGCCGGCCTGGCGCGAACGCTACCTGGCGAACCTGCACACGCTGGCGACGACGGCGCTCGCCGATGCCACGATCGCCCCGCGCCTCGCCGCCTGGTACGAACTGCTCGCGCCGATCGCGCGCGGCGACGTCCACGCGCAGCGCGGTTTCGCCGCGTTCGAGAACGAATTCGCGGTCGCTGACGGCAAGCCGGCCGCCGAATCGCTGCGCGGCCTGCTGGCCAAGCGCTGTGCCGCGATCCTCGGCGATACGGCGCTGCAAGGCCCGTGGCCGACCGTGGGAGCGCCGTCGGCCGAGGCACAGCCGACGGCCGACGGCACGGTGCTGACCGTGACCTGCGCGGCCCGCGACGCTGCGGCCGTGCGCGTGTACTACGCCGCCAGTGCGTTCGGCTCGTTCACCGCGCTCGCGATGCACGACGACGGTGCGCACGGCGACGGCGCCGCCGGCGACGGCGTGTTCGGCGTCAGCCTGCCGCCGCTGGCGGCGGGCGCCATGTGCCGCTACTGGGTCGAAGCGAGCGCGCGCGAAGGACACGTCGCCTGTGCGCCGGCTGGCAATGGCGCCACACCGCTCTGCTGGCAGGCGCCCGAGCGATCGCGCCACGAACATCGCTGAGCCGCGGCCGCGCGGCTATCCTGCCGGGATGCCGCTGCACCGTCTCGCCACGTCGTGCGCCGTCGTCGTGTTCGCCCACCTGGCCAACGCCCAGGAGCCGACGACCACCGCCGCGCCCGCCCCCCACGTCCTGATCGATGCGCTGGGCCCGAACGCCTGGCTCCTGCGCTTTGCCCCGACCAACCTCGGCAGCATGCTCGAGTCCGAGCGCGGCCGCGCCCTCTGGCAGCCGCGCCTCCTGCCACTGCTCGACGGCTGGCGACAACTGGTCGGCGACGACGATGCGTTCCGCGAGCAGCGCGCGCGTGTGCTCGGCTACGGCGGCCGCGTGCGCGTCGCGCTCAGCCTGGTCGCCGGCCAGCGCGACCCGCAGTTCACGGTCGCGGTGCGCTGCGACGGCGACGGTCACACCGACCTCGCCCAACTCGCCACCGACCTCGGCGTCTTGCTGACGCGGGCCACGCCGGGCGCGTGGAACGACCGCGACCTCGGTGGACGCACGATCGCGGTGCGCGAACTGCCGAACGTCGTGTTGACGCAGCCGCTCGTCGACCAGGGCGGCATCGTCTTCGCGGCCGCCGCCGCGCCCCAGCTCAACGCAACCATGGCGGCGGCCTTCGCGATGCCGCCCGGCGAACCGCTGACGACCAGGCAGCTGTTCACGCGCCCACCGCTGCAGGTCCACTTCGACCTCGCCGGCCTGCTCGCGACCACGCTCGCCGAGGAACCCGATGTCGACCAGCGGATCTTCCGCGCGCTCGGCTGCGACAGCCTCGGCACGCTGGACCTCGCGCTGGCGACCGCCGGGCCGCGGATCGCGTTCGAAGCAGCCCTGCACTTCGCCAAGCCCGACCACGGCGTGTTCGCGGGGCCGTTCCCCGCGACGGCGAGCCTGCCCGAATTGCCGTTGGCGCTGCCGAAGGCGACCGGCACCTGGCGGCACGGCCACTTCGACTTCAAGGCCTGCTACGAGGCCATCGAGCAGGCGATCGCCGCGTGGAACCAGGAGGAACCCGAGAAGGAGCGCGCCAAGGCGACGAAGGAGCTGGGCTGCGATCCGATCACCGACCTGCTCGACCACGCGACCGACGAGGTCCTGTTCAGCATGTCGCCGCTCGGCGACGGCGAACCGCGCGAGGCGATGGAAGCGCTCGACTGGACGCTGGTCGTGCGGTTACGCGACGAGGCGAAGTTCGCCAAGTCGTTCGACATGGTCGTCGCGGAGAGCAGGCCGTTCCTCGACAAGGCGGGCGAAGAGGAGCACGCGGGCATCAAGCTGCTGCGCTTCGGCAACATGTTCGCCTACGACCTGTGGTATGGCATCGGCAACGGCGTGCTGCTGCTCGGCGGCGGACCGACGGCGCTCGACCGCCTGAGCGCGCAGATCGACGCGCTCGCCGCGGCGAAGCAGGCGCCAGCCAAGGCACCGGAGACGCCGGCGACGTTCCAGGAGCTGCGCAAGTTCCTTCCGGCGGGCGGCAACGGCTTCGCCACCAGCGAGCTCGAGACGCTGGTCGTCGCCCCCGAGAGCCTGCTGGGCGCATTCCTCGTCATGTACGGCTTCGGCCGCGCGAACGCCGAGGACACGTCGAGCGCCGACCTGCTGGCGCTGCTCCGCGAGAACAACCTCGGCACGGTCCGCACCGCGTCGGGCTACGCCGACGCGACCTGGCGCTGGCACCTGTACTGGTGATGCCGCGCCGTCTGCCGCTCAGCGCGGTACGGCCGGCGTCGCGTGCGCCTTGCGCAGCGGCGCGAAGAACTTCCAGATCTCCTCGCTCGCCGGGTACGGGAACGGGTCGTCGCCGCGACGGCGCAGCTTGTCGGTGCCCGGCCAGGCGTGGCCGCCGCCTTCGAGCGTGACGACGCGCAGCGGGGCCGCCGCCGGCTCGCCGCCGCTGCGCCGGGCGTACTCGGCGACCTTGACCTTGCCGTCCTCGGTGATCTTGGGGTAGGCGAGCAGGCCGTTGCGCTCGGTGTAGTAGTCGATCGCATCCTGCACCGACGCATCGACGCGGTCGCCGCTGCGACCCGTCCCCGCCTTCGGCCGACCGCCGCCGTAGGGCACGTGCTCGTCGGCCGTGCCGTGCACGATCATCGCCGCGATCGGGCCGCCGGCCTTGGCGGTGAAGTCCATCGCGCCCGCGACCGCCGCGACACCGGCGAACAGGTCCGAAGCCTCGCGCGCGAGGCGATGCACCATCATCCCGCCGTTGCTGTGACCGACGGCGAACACACGTTCCGGATCGACCGGCACGCGCCGCTGCACGTCGGCGACGACGGCGCGCAGGAAGCCGACGTCGTCGACGTCCTGCTCGACGGCGTAGACCGGCAGGCCGCCCGAATTCCACGTCAGCAGCTTGCTGCGCAGCACACCGGTGCCGTCGGGGAACACCGCGAGGAAGCCTTCGCGCGACGCCAGCTCGGCGAACCCGGTCGCATCGCGCGCGAACTCGGCGTTGCCCCCGCCACCGTGCAGCACGAGCACCAGCGGCAGGCCGAGCGCCGCGTCGGCACCGGCCGGCACCTGCATCAGGTAGCGGCGCGTGCGGCCGCCGAATTCGAACGAGACCTCCTGTTCGCGTCCGGCCACGGCCGGCGAGCGCACGGCGGCGCGCACCTCCTCCTGCAGTCCCTGCAGCTGCGGCAGGACCCGGCCGGCACGATCGCGCACGGCGAACACGCCGCCGACGCCGAGGTCCTGGTCCAGCCACGGCGTGAAGCCGAACGCGCCCGGATCGGTTGCCCGCCAGATGCCGCCGTCGAGCGGCTGCAGCCAGGTGCCGAGGCCGTAGCGCACGCCATCGCCGGCGAGCGCCTCGGCGCGCACTTCGACCAGCGACGGCACCTGGTCGGCGAACATCTGGGCGAGGCTTGCGGCGGCGACGATGCGCCGTCCGCCGAACTCGCCGCCGGCGGCGAGCATCTGCACGAACTTGCGGTAGTCGTCGAGCGTCGACACGGCACCGCCTGCCACCCACGGCAGCGCCGTCGTCCCGGCGCCCGCGCCGACCGGCAACAGTTCGCCGAACGCGGTGTCGGTCATGCCGAGCGGCTTGGCGATCCGTTCCGCGAACAGCGTGTGCCAGCTCTTGCCGGTCGCGCGTTCGGCGGCGAGCGCGGCGACCTCGAAGCCGAGGCCGCCGTAGCGGAACGCCACGCCTGGCCCATCGCGCAGTGGCGCGTCCGCCGCGGCCTTCGCGAACTTCGCCATGTCCCAGCCGCGCATCCGCTCGCCGAGCCGCGGGGCAAATCCGGCGGTGCAGGCGAGGCACTGGCGCAGCGTCACCATGCGCTTGTCCGCGCGATCGAACTCGTTCACGTAGCGCGCGACCGGACGATCGAGGTCGAGCACGCCTTCGTCGACCAGCGTCAGCACCGTCGCCACCGCGAGCCACTTGCTCGCCGACGCGATCGGCACGACGTCGGTGGCGGCGAGCTTGCCGTGCAGGCTCTCGTGCAGCACGCCATCGCCGCGCACGACGACCAGGCCTGCCCCATCGAGGCGCAGACCGCTCACGACGCGATCCGCCGCAATGCGCAGAGCGGGCAGTTCCGGCGGCTGATCGACCGGCACTTGCGCCAGCGCGGCAACAGCGGTCAGCAGGAAGGGGAACGCGCGGTGCAGGAGGTGGCGCATGGACGTTGTTATCGGCCAAACCACCGCCGGGGACGGAGTTTTCGCCGCCCGGCGCGCCACCCCACGACACGCCCCGGACCGGTTCACGCTGTGGCGCCCCGAATCCCGTTCCCGGAGACACGCCATGAACCGCAACGCCCGCCGCCTCCCCCGCATCCTCGCGCTCGCGCTGGTCGCCATGAGCCTCGGCGCCTGCCACTTCTGTGGCCACGGCTGGGGCGGCTGGGGCTGGGGCCACGGCCACTACTACCACGGTGGCGGCGGCCACGGTGGCAGCCACGGCGGCGGGCACTGCCGCTGATTCGCCGCGCGGGCGGTCGACGACCGCCGGATAGCATCCGGCGATGCACCCGATCCCGACCGCCCGCCTCGCCGCCGTGTTCGGCGGCCTCGCCGTTGCGCTCGGCGCGTTCGCCGCGCACGCGATGAAGGACCACTACGACGCCGAGCTGCTCAAGACCTTCGAGACCGGCGTCCGCTACCAGATGTACCACGCGCTGGCGATCGGCCTCTGCGCCGCGCTCGCCTTCGCCGGCCGCCGCATGCGCGGCGCGGTGGTCGCCTTCGCGATCGGTATCGCGCTGTTCTCCGGCTCGCTCTACGCCCTGGTCCTGACCGGCCAGCGCTGGCTCGGCGCGGTGACCCCGTTCGGCGGCGTGGCGTTCCTCGTCGGCTGGCTGCTGCTCGCGATCGGTGTCGGCCGGTCGAACCCGGTGATCCCAGCCTGACCTCGCGGGTGTCCCGGCCACGGGTTACGCTCCGCGCATGGACATCCGGATCGAGTACTGCGTCGTTTGAAACTACCAGCCTCGCGCGGCCAGTCTGGCCGCGGCCATCGCCAAGGCTCGCCCTACGGCCAAGGTCGAGCTGCAGCCCGGTGGCAGGGGCGACTTCAAGGTGACGCTGGGCGGCAAGGTGCTGTGGGACAAGCGCGCGCGCGACGACGACGCGTTCCCCGACCCGGCCGATGTCATCGCCCAACTGCCGAAGGCGTGACGGAAGGTCCCCGCGTCGCGCCGGCTCAGCTACGGCGGAAGCGCAGGACGTAGTTCTCCTGCAGGCCGACCGGGACCTCGCCGACCAGCGTGAACCCGGCTGCGGTAACCTCCGCGATCACCTGCTCCTTGCCGCAGCGCACGTGACCGAGGATCCACTCGCGGCTCTTGCCAGGAATGCGCTCGAAATCGACCACCACGAACTCGCCGCCCGGCCGCAGCGCGCGGTGGATCGACGCCAGCGTCGCTTGCGGGTATTCGAAGTGATGGTAGGTGTCGCAGGTGAACACGGCGTCGACGCTGCCGGCGGGCAGCATCGTGTCGTGGTCGCTGCACAGCACCGCCTGCACCTGCGTCTGGCCGCGCGCCGCCGCGCGCGCCTGCAGCCGCTCGACGAACGGTTCGGCGATCTCGACCGCGTAGACCCGTCCCTGCGGGCCGACGTCCTGGGCGAAGAAGTCGACGAAGAAGCCGGTGCCCGCGCCGATGTCGGCGACGGCGTCACCGGGCTTCAGGCCGACGGCGCGCGCGATCGCGCTGCGCCTGGCGAAGATCTCGCGGCTCTCGGTCTCGAAGCGCTTGACCATCGCGTCGACGTCGAGCGCCGGGTTGGTGAAGTCGTCGTTGATGCCCGGCTTGACGCTGACCTCGGCAACCGCGGCGGCGGCCGGCTGCTGCGGTGCGGTGCCCGAGCAGGCGACCCACAGGATGCCCGTGAGGGCGAACGCGATCCGGGTGCGAAGCATGCCGCATAGCCTAGGCGACCGGCGCCGCGCCGTCATCGCGACACCTGCACCGCGCGGCAGCCGCAGCGGCAACCGCGCGACGGCCCTGCGCTGGGCGGCGTTCCTGCGGCGGCTCGGCTGGCACGTGCGGCTCGTCGAGGCACTCCGCGACGAGCCCTGCGAGGTGTTCATCGCGGTGCACGCCACCAAGACCGCCGCGAGCACGCTCGCCGCCGCCGCGCGCTCGCCGCGGCCGCGGATCTTCGTGCTGCTCGCCGGCACCGACGTCTACCCGGCGTTCCAGCCCGACGCGGCGACGCGCGCGGCGCTGCAGGCCGCCGACGTGATCCTCGCGCTGCAGCCGCACGCGCTCGCCCTGCTGCCGGCCGAACTGCGACCGCGCGCACGCACGCTCGTGCAGTCGGCGACCGCGCTGCCGGCGCCGCGCGAGGCAACCTTCCGCGTGTGCATGCTGGCGCACCTGCGGCCCGTGAAGGATCCGCTGCTGCCGTTCGTCGCACTGGCGCGCATCCCGGCCGCGAACGTCGAATTCGTGCTTGCCGGCCGCGCCATGACCGACGATCTCGCCACCGCGGTGCGCGCCGCCGTGGCCGCCGATCCGCGTTGCCGCTGGCTCGGCGAGGTCGGTCGCCGCGCCGCGCGCGGACTGCTGGCCAGCAGCCACCTGCTGGTCGTGCCGTCGGCCGCCGAAGGTGGCGCGAACGTCGTCTCCGAGGCGATCGCGGCCGGCACGCCGGTGCTGGCGACGCGGATCCCGGGCAACACGGGGCTGCTCGGCGACGACTGGCCGGGCCTGTTCCCGGTCGGCGACGCAGCGGCGTTGGCGCGCCTGATCGCACGGGCGAGCGTGGACGCGGGGTTCTACACGGATCTGGCGGCGCGCACGCGCGCGCGGCAACCGATGGTCGACCCGGCGCACGAATGCGCGGCGTGGCGGGCGATGCTGGACGGCACCGATGGTGGCGGCGGCGCCCCGAACCACCAACCCTGGTAGCCGGCGGCTCGGGCGCGGCGCGGCCAGGCACCGACCTCCTCCCCCCATCGCCCACAGGTCACTGCGGCCACTTCGGCCGCACCTGTCCCGCGACCATGAGGAGAGCCGTGCCCACGCCCACCACCAACGCCACCGAGTCCCTGCGCCGCCTGACGATGCCGCACGCGCTGCGCTTCAGCAGCGAACTGCTGCTGCGCGGCAGCGGCGGCATCATCACGTTCCGCGAATTCCTCGCCGTCGCGCGCGAGTTCGTCGCGCGTTCGCACGACGACGCGGCGATGTTCCTCGCGGCGCTGGTCGCACTCGACATGGCGAACGAGGACGACGTCGTCGAGGTGCCGATGCCGCGCAAGCCGTCGGTGAACTGATGCGCGCGGCCGATCGCGTCACGCGATCAGGTCGCGGATCGGATGGGCGCCCTCGACGCCGACGAGTCGCTGTTCGAGACCCGCGTGCAGGTACGACAGCCGGTTCGGATCGAGCCCGAGCTGCGTCAGGATCGTCGCGTGCAGATTCTTGACGTGGAACGGCTTGTCGACCGCGCGGTAGCCGAGTTCGTCGGTCGCGCCGACCGAGACGCCGCCCTTGATGCCGCCGCCGGCGAGCCACATCGTGAAGCCGTCGGCGTCGTGGTCGCGGCCGGTGCCCTCGGCGTACTCGGCGGTCGGCTGACGACCGAACTCGCCGCCCCAGACGACGATCGTCGAATCGAGCAGGCCGCGCTGCTTCAGATCCGCGAGCAGGCCGGCGATCGGCTTGTCGGTGTCCCCGGCGTGCTTGGTGTGGTTCGCCATCAGATCGCCGTGCGCATCCCAGTTGTGGTCGTTGTGCGCGCCGCCCGAGTAGATCTGGATGAAGCGCACGCCGCGCTCGACGAGCCGCCGCGCCAGCAGGCACTTGCGGCCGAAGTCAGCGGTGCGCGCCTCGTCGATGCCGTAGAGGCGTTTGGTCGCCTCGCTCTCGCTGTCGACGTCGATCGCCTCGGGCGCGTGGGCCTGCATGCGGTAGGCGAGTTCGTAGCTGGCGATGCGCGCGGCGAGGTTGGTGTCGTCGGCGCGGTCGCGCAGGTGCGCCTCGTTCTGCTCGCGCAACGCGTCGAGCATGCGGCGCTGCTCGCGGCGCGTGATGCCCGGCGGCAGGTCGAGGTCGAGGATTGGCTCGCCCTGCGACCGCAGCACGGTGCCCTGGTAGACCGCGGGCATGTAGCCGCTGTTCCAGTTCTTCGCGCCCGAGATCGGGCCGCCGCTCTGGTCGAGCATGACCAGGAAACCGGGCAGGTTCTCGTTCTCGCTGCCGAGGCCGTAGGTCGCCCACGAACCCAGGCACGGCGCGCCCGACAGGATGCGGCCGCTGTTCATCATCAGCATCGCCGAGCCGTGCAGGGGCGACTCCGCGTACATGCTGTGGACGAAGCCGATGTCGTCGACGCAGCGCGCGAGGTGCGGGAACAGGTCGCTGACGTGCTTGCCGCACTGGCCGTACTGGTGGAACTGCCACTTCGGTCCGACCACGCGGCCCTGCGACTTGTTGCCGCCGCGGCCCTTGGTCTGGATGTCGATCGTCTTGCCGTCGAGCGGGTAGAGCTTGGGCTTGTAGTCGAACGTGTCGACCTGGCTGGGCCCGCCGTACATGAACAGGAAGATCACCGCCTTGGCGCGCGGCGCGAAGTGCGGCGGTTTCGGCGCCAGCGGGCTGCGCGGCCCCGGCTTGTCGTCGCCGCCGCGGGCGTGCGCGGCCGCGCCGGGGATCGGCGGCTGCGCCAGCAGACCGTCGCGCGACAGCAGGTCGACGAGACCGAGCGAGGCGAAGCCGCCGCCCATCTGCCACAGGAACTCGCGGCGCGTGCGGCCGCAGAAGGAACCACCGTTGGAGCTCATCGTCGCTCGGCCTCTCAGTCCACGTAGCAGAATTCGTTGCCGTTGAGCAGCACCAGGCAGCAGCGCTCGAGCGCCTGCTGCTCGCTGCGGTCGAAGTCGCGCTGCAGGTCGTTGGCGAGCAGCACGAGCCGTTCGAGGTCGTCCTCGCGCACCGGCCGCTGCGTGACGAGCTGCAGGCCGCGCGCGAGCTGCGCGTGCAGCCCGGTGGCCTCGCGCGCCAGCCGCGCCGCGAACGACTTCGCCTGCGCCTGCGCGAATTCGCCGTTCCACAGCACCAGGGCCTGCGTCGGCTGCACGGTCGCGAACCGCACCGGACAGCTCGAATCGGTGTCCGCCTGGTCGAACACCGCGAGCAGCGGATCCTGCAGCGAGCGCTTCAGGTGCACGTAGAGGCTGCGGCGCACCGCCTGGTCGGGCGGTGACTTGCCCCATGCCTCGTCGGGGCGCGACGACGTCGCGAGCACCGCCGCCGGCAGCGGCGGGAAGACGCTCGGGCCACCGAGCTGCAGGTTGAGGTCGCCGGTCACCGCGAGCACCGAGTCGCGCAGCTCCTCGGCGGTCAGGCGGCGGCGATCGAAGCGCCAGAACACGTCGTTGAGCGGATCCTTCGCCAGCGCCGCGGGTGCCGCGGTCGACGCCATGCGATAGGTCGCCGATGTCACCAGCAGCCGGTGCATCGCCTTCAGGCTGCCGCCGCGCGCGATCACCTCGGTGGCGAGCCAGTCGAGCAGCTCGGGGTGGGTCGGCAGGTCG
>CAYMRG010000008.1:0-12921 GCA_964392555.1 uncultured candidatus Brocadiaceae bacterium | reverse complement strand
GGCCGAAGTCGTTGCTCGAACGGCACAGCCCGCGGCCGAAGTGATGCTGCCAGAGCCGGTTCGCGATCACCCGCCAGGTCATCGGGTTGCGCTCGTCGACGATCCACTGCGCCAGCGCGTAGCGGCGCCCCGAGCTGGTCGCGCGCGCGACCGGCGCCGCCACCGCGGGGCCGTGGACCATATGGGGCACACCGGGCTGCACCTCGGCGCCGGGCGCGTGCACGTTGCCGCGCGTGCGGACGAACGCGGGCGGCGCGGTCGGGCCGTTCTCGTCGACGGCGAGCACCTCGGTGGTCGCGAGCGTCGGCCGATGCAGCGCCGCGAACGCGGCGAAGTCGGCCGCACTCGCCGCGGCCTCGTCACCCGGCGCCGCCGCCAGCAGCGCCGCCGCGCGCAGATCGCCCGGCAGGTCGAGCGCCAGACCGATGACCTCGGCAGCGGTCAACGCGCGGTCGTAGAAGCGCAGCTCGTCGAGTTCGCCCTGGAAGCCACGGCCGCCCGGTTGCGCGCGCGCGACCAGCAGCCGGGTCGGCGCATCGAGCGCGCGCGTGTTGCCGACCGCCGCCGCGACGCGCTGGCCGTCGACGTAGAGCACGGCCTCGCCGCTCGCGCGATCGCGGGTCAGCGCGACGTGGTGCCACTTGCCGTCGTCGTTGCCCGGCGACGACACGAGGTCGGTGTCGGGCGCGCCGATGCCGGCGACGACGCGGCCGTCGCTGTGCCAGGCGATGCCCCAGTCGGCGACCACTCCCGGCATCTCGCCGTCGACCAGCCCGGTGCCGGTGTACCAATGCAGGTTGTTCGCGTCGCCGGCGCCGCGCTGGTCGCTGCGGACGAACAGCGACACCGTGAACGAATCCTCGACCAGCCGCGGCAGCTCGACGTAGTCGTCGCCGTCGCAGCGCAGGCCCGTGCCGCTGCCGCCGTGGCCGACGACGGGCACGGCCTGACCCGTGATCTTGCCGGGGTGCGCACCGCGGTCGTCGACGAGTTCGGTCGCGGACGTCGTCTCGCACGAGTAGCGTGCCACCAGGCCGCGCTCGGCCGCGGCGGACTCGCGGGTCCGCCCGGCGTCGCCGAGCTCGTGCCAGCGCGCCTGCGCGCGCGCGGCGAGGCGACCGCCGATCGCCGCGCGGCCATCGGTGTAGGCCGCGAGCTCGTCGCTGTAGCGGTGCAATTCGCCGTCGACCGGCACCGTGCGCGCGCGGTTGTCGTACGAGCGGATGTTCTCGAACCAGGCGAGGAACGAGTAGTACTCCTGCTGCGACAGCGGGTCCTTCTTGTGGTCGTGGCAGCGCGCGCAGCCCATCGAGATGCCGAGCATCGCCCGCGCGGTCGTGTCGGCGATGCCGTCGAGATCGTCGTAGCGGTGCTGTTCCCTGTCGGTCGGCTCGTCGTCCCAGATGCCGAGCCGGTAGTAGCCGGTCGCGACCAGGTCGGCGACCTGCGGCTCGGGCAACTCGTCGCCGGCGAGCTGCTTCACGACGAAGTCCGCGTACGGAAGGTCGGCGTTGAAGGCGTCGACGACCCAGTCGCGGTAGCGGTGCACGAACGGCTTCTTGCGGTCGCGCTCGTAGCCGTCGGTCTCGGCGAACCGCACCAGGTCGAGCCAGTGCCTTCCCCACTTGACGCCGTACTGCGGCGAGGCGAGCAGTCGTTCGACGACCTGCGCGTAGGCGGCGTCGCTCGGATCGGCGGCGAACGCGGCGAGCTCCGCCTCGGTCGGCGGCAGCCCGATCAGGTCGTAGGTGACGCGGCGCAGCAGCGCGAAGGAATCGGCGGCCGGCGCCGGCTGCAGACCGTGCTGCTCCAATCCGGCGAGCACGAACGCGTCGATCGGGTTGCGCACCCAGCGCGCGTCGGCCACGGTCGGCGGCGTCGGTCGCGCGAGCGGTCGGTAGGCCCACCAGTCGGTGGGGTCCTGCGCAAGGGCGAGCGCCGGCAACGCGGCGCCGACGACGAAGCAGCGGAAGGAATCTCGCATGGCGTCCGGCCGCGGATCATCCGCCAAGCCGGCCCTTGCCACCAGCGCCCCGCGAGGTTCCGCGCCGGCGGACCTTCGTGTGACCGCAACCCGCCGGGCGGCGCCAGCGCATTTCTCACCGGCCGCCGCGTCCGCGCGCGTCGGTTGGTGAGAAGTCCGAATGCAGCTAGCCGCCCTTCGCCCCGGTGTCGTCGGGTGCGCTCCCGGTAGCCTTCGCGGCTTCGGCCGCGGCGGCCGCGGCCTTCCGCTCGGCGGCCTGGATCGAACGCTGCAGGGCGACGAGCCGTGGATTGCGCGAATCGGCGCCGCCGGCCAGGGCCCGCTGCAACTGCTCGCGCGCCTCGACCAGGTGGCCGGTGCCGAGCTCGGCGAACGCCAGGTTCGCGTGCAGCTCGGGCGGCGCACCCGTGGTCGGCACGGTCAACATCAGGTCGCGCGCCGCGCCGACGTCGCCGACCGCGATCAGCGCCGCGCCGAGGTTCGCGGCCGTCATCGCCGTGCCGCCCAGCTCGTGTGCGCGCTGCAGGTAGCGCACGCCGGCCTCGGCCGCACCGTCGCCGAGCTCCAGGGAGCCGCGCGCCGACAGCGCCACGACGTCGTCGGGCGCCAGGGCGAGCGCGCGGTCGAGCAGCAGGCGCGCGCGCGCCACGTCGCCATCGCGCTGGCGCAGCACCGCCGCGGCGATCTGGGCGTCGACGCGCTGCGGCTCGAGCGAGATCGCCTTCTCGATCGCCTCGAGCGCGACGCGCGGCCGCCCGTCGTCGAGCGCGGCCTGCGCCGTCGCCAGCAGGTGCGCGGCGAGTCCCCGCCGCGTCACGGTGACGCCGCGATCCGCCGGCAGCGCGCGCGGGGTCGAGGTCGGGATGCGGGTGGTCGGCGCGAGCGCGACCTGCGCCCGCCCTTGCAGGCTGCCGCCGGTCCAGTCCTCGGGCCGGTAGCCTTCGAGCTGGATCGGGTTGAACTGGAACCCGTGCCGCAGCTGCACCAGGCGGTGCGCGCCACGCCGGATCTCCTCGTCGATCCATGAATCGTCGAGCACGCGCGGCACCAGCACGATCATCAGCTCGACCTCGGTGCGGTTCTGCACCGTGCTCGAGAACAGCTGACCGAGCCACGGCACGTCCATCAGCAACGGCACACCCTGGCGCGTCTCGCCCTTGCGCGTGCTGCGCAATCCGCCGAGCGCGATCGCCTGGCCGTCGCCGCAGCGGACCACCGTCGTCGCCTCGCGCTGGCTGATGATCGGCACCACCACCAGGCCGTCGGGCGTCGCGATCGTGCCGGTCTGCTCGCGCACCTGCGGCGTGATCGCCACCGACAGCATGCCATCCTCGCCGATCATCGGCTTGACGTTGAGCGTCACGCCGGACTCGACGAACTCGACGCCGAACTCGGTGCGCGCGACACCCTGGTCGTCGATCACGTCGCGCGTGATGTACGGGATCTGGTCGGTGACCGAGATCGAGGCCGTGCGGTTGTTCATCGTCGCGACGCGCGGGCTGCTCAGCACGCGCACCTGCCCCTGCTTCTGCAGCGCGTCGACGAACACCGACCAGTCGCCGCTGTCGAGCAGGCCGAACGTCAGCGCCGTGCCGCCCGACGCCGCGGTCTGGCGGACGACCGAGTTGCCGCCGCCGGTGCCGGTGAGGTTGCTGTTGAAGAAGCCCGGCAGCAGCGACCAGTTGACGCCGAGGCTGTACTCGTTCTCGAGCCGCACCTCGAGGACGCGCGCCTCGAGCGAAACCTGCTTGTTGGCCCGGCGCGTGGTCGTGTCGACCAGCTCCGTCAGCCGCTCGATGCCGCTCGGCCGCGCCTCGACGTGCACGGTCGACGCCGCGCGGTTGACGACGAACGTCGCGTCCTCGCCCAGCACGGTCTGCAGCGAGCCCTGCAGCTGCTCCCAGAAGTCGTTGTTCTCGCCGGCGGCGCCGTTGCCGCCGCCCGACCCGGAGCTGCCGTTCGAGCCCGAGCCCTGGCCGGCGCCGGCCGCGCCGGTCGCGGTCGACTCCATCAGGTCGACGTGCACCGTCCGCCGCACGTGCCGACGCACGCGCAGGTAGCTGCCGTCCCATTCGTAGCCGAGGTCGAGGCTGCGCAGCAGCGCCTCGAACGACTCCTCGACGGTCGAGCGCTTGATGTCGAAGGTGCACTCGAGGGCCTGGACGTCGGGGTCGACGAGCAGGTTGATGTCGCTGTCCTTGAACAACGTCAACAACACGTCGCCGATCGGCGTGCGCCTAGCCTGCAAGGCCTCGACGGACCGGCCGGTGTCCTTGGTCGCCTCGAGCGACGGCATCGGCACGACCAGCATCGGCTCGAACACCGGGTCGCCGATCGCTTCCTCGTGGTCGATGTGCGGCGGCGCCGGCGGAGGCGCAGCGCAACCGGCCGCGACGACCGCGGCGATGCCGAGACAGAAACGGAACCTGGACATCACTTCGACCCCTCCTGCGACGCGGCCGGCACGGCTTCGTCGCCCTTGTTCTCACTGTTGCGCCGCGCCAGCTCGGCGCGGAATTCCCGCGGCTGGGCCCCGTCGAGGTCGTAGGTGAGGCGGCGCCCCATCCACGCGACGACCACGGTGTCCCGCACGACTTCGGTCACCACCGCGCGACCGATCCGGTCGCCGACGCCGACGACCGTTCCATCGACCACCGCCCGGCGCGTGCCGGCAGCGACCAGGATCACACCGACGTGCAGCTCCGGCGGGTCCGCGCCGGTCCAGCGCCGCGCCCCGGTCGCCGTCTCGCCGAACGGCGCCGGCGGCGTCTCCGCCGATTCGACCACTGCGAACGCGAGCCCGACCGACTGGTGCGGATCGTAGGAGCCGTAGACCGCGAGCAGGTCACGGCCCGGCGCCTCGCCGTCGAGGCTGCCGCCGGCCTGCGGCTCGGGGCCGAAGAGCGCGTCCTCGACACTGCCGACCGCGCCGCCGCCACCCGCGTTGCCGAAGAAGGCGAACGTCGCCACGCCGGCGCTGACGAGCAGCAGCAGAGTCGCCAGTGCGGTGCTGCCACGGCGCGCCTGTTTGCGCACGATCATCATCGGCCACCTCCGCGCTGGAACGTCGCGATGCCGAACTCGAACGAGATCTTGTCGCCGGTCGCCGGCGACAGCCGGCCGTTCTCGACGATCATCAGCCGCTCGCTCTTCTCGAGCGCGGCGGCGAACGCGCACACCTGCTCGGGCAGGCCGTTGCCGGAGACGACGAACGTCTGCTTGCCGCGGGTCGCGGACGGCGATGCCTTGGCGCTGTCGAACGTCACGCCGGCGGCATCGCCGAGCGCCTGCAGCGCACCGAGCGTGTCGGCGACGTCCGGCGAGTCCAGCAGCCGCCAGGCGACCTTGTCCAGCGGCGACTGCAGCTCGAGCTGATGGCGCAGCACCGCGACCTGGTCGGCCCGGTTCTGGGCGTTCTGCTGGATCTCCGCCAGCTGCCGCTGGCCGCGCGAACGCGACAGCGCGGCGACGCCGGCGAATGCCAGCTGCGCGACCGTCGCCACAGCGATCGCGACGAAGATCAGGGTCTTCCTGTCCAGGTGTTTCACGACGACCTCCACGCCATGCCGATCTTGAACCGGAACCGCGTCGCCTGGCCGAACACCTCGCTGACGTCCTCCTCCGCGTTGCGGACGAGGAACGGCAGGGTGCCGACGCTCTTCGCGAACTCCGCGAGCGACGCGAGCGCCTCCTTGCGCGTCTTGCCCTCGACGACGCCGCTGACGATCACCTGGTCCTTGCTGGCGAACTGCAGGTTCTCGAGATGGACGAGGCCGAGCGCGCAGTTGCTGACCTCGGCGCACAGGCGGCTCACCGGCCGCCGGATGCCGAGCACGCGGGCCAGCTGCATCGCGTCCTGATCGTTGGTCGCGCCGGCGCTCTGCTGGCGCAGACGCTGCAGCTCGGCGGTGCTGGTGCGGAGACCGGCCTCGGTCTGGGCGACCTCGTCGCGGATCTCGCTGCCGGCGCGCAGCTGGCCGAGGCCGAACCACGTCGCCGCGCCGCCGATGGCGACGCAGGCCATCGCCGCCGCGACCTGCGACGGCGCCCACGGCAGGCGGATCTGTGGCCGGACGAGCAGCGAACCGATGCGCGCGCCGGCGCACAGTTCGCGCAGCAACGCCGTCGTCGCCAGGCCCGGCAGGGCCCCCATCGCCGGCAGCCGGACGCCGGTCCGCGCCGGGTCGACCCTGGCGAAATCGCCGCGGATCATCTCCTGGCTGGACGCATCGAGATCGAGCCGGGAACCGAGCAGCAGCTCCTCGGGCACCGGATAGCCGAGCTCGCGCAGCCAGTCGACGGTGCGCGGCAGCTCGATGCACAGCTGCGCGACCAGCGACGCGGTGTCGGACGCGTCGGCGTTGGCGATCATGAAGCGTCGCACCTGCGCGACCGCGCGGCCGTCGCACAAGACGAAGCGCGCCCGGGAGCTGTTGCACTCGAGCACCGCGGTCGTGCCATTGCCGTTGCGCGGCGCGGCGAGCGCTAGGCACTCCTCCATCGACTGCAGCGACAGCACCTCGATGCCGACCGCTTCGAACGCCGCCCCGATCGGCTCCCAGACGCTGCGCGGCAGCACGGCGCCGCCGAGCACGTGGCGCTTGCCCGGCAGCCGCCGGACGATGCGCGAACCGAACAGCACGTCGGCAGCCGTGCCGGCGCCGGCGATCCGCAGGGCCTCGCGCTGCACGAAGTCGGCCATCGCCGACGGCGGCAGCTTGGGCACCGGCGTCAGGAAGTGCTGCATGCGGCGCTCGCCGAGCACGACGTGCACGCCGGCCATGCCCTCGAGCAGGTCGACGACCCCGGCGCGCAGCACGGCGACCAGCGGCTCACGCGCCAGCTCCGCCAGCGGGAACCGCCGGCACTGCAGCACGACCGGCTGCCCGGCGTCCTTCTTGCCGACCGACACGGTCAGCGCGCCTTCCTCGAGTTCGATGATCGCGTGGTCCATGGTTCCTCAGAGGGTGATGTCGTCGGCGGTGCCGAAGGTCCGGTCGGGGCCCGCGCTGGCGAGCGAGTGGGTCGCCGCGGTCCACTGCAGCGTGGTCCCCCAGCCGTCGGTCAGGTACTCGTTGCCGAGCCCGAGGCTGGTGCACAACGTGCTCCACGACCCGGTCGTGCTGCCGCCGCTCTCGATGTGGTCGGCGAGCACCTCGACGATCACGCGCAGCCGTTGGTGCGTGCGCCGCGCCCCGGGGACCGACCCCGACACGACCAGCACCTGTTCTTCGTTGGTGACGCCGTCGTCGACGCCGTTCTCGCCGATGCTGTAGACGGTCGCCGTCCCGGCCCCGACCGACACCGAGTAGCGGTAGTCCTGGCCGGCCCCGAACGGGTCCTGGATGACCGTGCCACCGACGCCGGTCTGCAGGTGGACGCCGTAGAAGCCGGTCGCGGTGAGCGTCGCCGGGAACGCGGCGTGCTCGAACCAGTACGACTCGAGCGCCTCGCCGATCGCGGCGAGTTCGCGCGCGGCCTCCTGCCGGCGGTCGGCCTGCACGACCGCGCCGGCCAGCGGCACCGCGGTGCCGAGCAGCAGGCCGAGCACGGCGAGCACGACGATCACCTCGAGCAGGGTGAAGCCCGCTTGCTTCTCACATGTCGTCATCGGTGCCTCCGGTCGCGTCCCGCCCGGCGGCGATCACGCCGACGGTCGCGTCGCGCAGCAGCGTCGCGCCGACACCGTCGACGGCGATCGCGTCGGGCATGCCGAGCTGCCCCATCAGGCCACCGGGGCCGACGACGAACGTCGGCAACGGGTCGCAGGCGTTCGCCGTGCGCAGCGCCGCGACGGTCGTCCGCGCGTCGTCGAGCCGCGTCTGCAGGGTCGTGCGCGTGGCGGCATCCGCGCCGAGCCAGGTCCGCCGCGCCATCGCGTAGTCGCGCAGCGCCGCGCGCATCGTCGCCCGGCTCGTCGGGCTCATCGACGGCGCGGTGCAGTAGGTGCTGGCGGTGAACACCGCCCGCAGGAGCCGCAGGCGGCCGCGTTGCCGCAGGCGCAGCAGCGGCTCGGCGGCGACCACGGCGACGACGTCGTCGGTCGTGGCAAGCGTCAGGTCGGGGCCGCGGCTGCGCAGCCGCACGCCCGGACCGGTCACCGCGTAGTCGAGCGACGACGCGGGCTGCCACGGATCGGCGGTCCAGTCGTCGTCACCGTGCGTGCCGGCGGCCACCAGCGCAGCGAGGTCCGCCGGGAACGCGCCGCTGGCGACGAAGGCGTCGCGCGTCGTCGCCCGCGCCCGTTCGAGGCTGGCCGTGACGCGCTTCGACACATCGGCGAGCGGCGGCACGAACCGTTCGACGACCACCAGCAGACCGACCCCGGCGACGCCCATCAGGGCGAGCAGGATCAGCAGGGCGAAGCCCTGCTCGGGGTGCCGGGAAGGCGCGGGCGCGCTCACTTGCCGATCCCCCGCATCGCCGAGTAGATGGTCGTCACGACCAGCACCGCGATGCCGCCGACGACGAGGCCGAGCAGCACGGTGACGACCGGCTCGAGCAGACCGAGCGCGCGCTTGACCGCGTCCTTGGCCTCGCGGTCGTACAGACGACCCAGCCGCTCGAACGTCCGCGGCAGCCGCCCGGCCTCCTCGCCGACCTGCAGCATGCTGAGCGCGACCGGCGGCATCAGCGCGACGTTCTCGGCGGCTTCACCGAGCCGTGCGCCGCCGAGGATGGCTGTGCGACACCGTTCGATGCGCTCGCGGAAGTCGGCGCGCAGGGTCGCCGCGCCGCACAGCTCGAGCGCGTTGGGCATCAGCAGGCCGGCCTCGAGCAACACGCCGAATGTCCGGCAGAACTGCGCCATCGCCATCGTCGCCACGACCTTGCCGGTGACCGGCAGGCGGCCGAGCACGCCGACCAGCCAGCCCTTGACCGCGCGCGTGCGCAGGGCGAGCACCGCGACGCCGAAGGCGAGCACCGAACCGGCGACGATCGCGACGATGTGTCCGGCGACCAGCCCCGAGGCGTCGATCAGCAGCCGGCTCGCCGCCGGCAGCTTGCCGCCGAGCTTGCTGAGCACGTCCCCCAGCCGCGGGATGACGAACGACAGCATGAACAGCACCATCGAGTAGCCGGCGCAGCAGACGATCGTCGGGTAGATGGTCGCCTGGCGCAGCACGCCGACGATCTCGATGCTCCACTCCTGGAAGCTCGCCAGCGACCGCAGCACGGTCGGCAGGCTGCCGGACTGTTCGCCGGCGCGGACCAGCGCGCAGTAGACCGGCGAGAACGCACGCGGATGTGCCGCCAGCGCATCCGCCAGCGGCTGTCCCGCGGCGACGCGGCTCGCCAGATCCTCGAGCATCAGGCCGAGACGCGCATCGCGTTCCTGGGCGCCGACGGCGTGGAAGGCGGTCAGCAGCGGCACGCCGGCGTCGAGCGCTTCGTGCAGCGCCTGCGTCAGCAGCAGCATGCGCCGCGGCGCGAGCGCCCGGCCGCCACCCGTCGCCTGACGATTCCCTGCCAGCGGCTCGACGCGAACGAGGATCCGGCCCTGGCGATGCAGCTCTTCGTGCAGCGCCTGGGCGTCGACCGCGTCCAGCTCGGCTTCGACGGTCGTGCCGTCCCGCTCGAGGATCGTGGAGGAGAATCGCATTGGGGGGAACCGACCAGCCTGGGGGAAGGCCCCGGCGCCGCGCGCCGGCGAGGGTCACGAAGCTCAGGGCTTCGTGCTGATCACGATGCCGATGTCGTCACCGGCGAGGTCGTCGGTGGCCGCAGCGGTCGACGGCGTGCTGATCAGGCCGTCCGGGCCGGCCGACAACACGAAGATGCGCTTGTAGGCAGTCGCATGCTGGTACCAGCCGCTGATCACGTTGATCAGGTACGGGCGGCCCCACGGATCGAGCGGCGAACCGACCGCCAGGTACGGACCGCGCCACCGCATGTTGCTCGTCGTCTGGTAGGCCGCACTGGTCTGCCCCTGCGGCTGGTTGCGCAGCAACTGGTTGTCGAGCAGGTCGCCGTAGGTGGCGCTCATGCCCCACGTGATCCAGTTGTGGCCGGCGGCGAACGGGTTGGTCGTCGGCGTCGTCGGACCGGTCATCAGCACATAGAGCCGGTTGTTGAGCCCGGCGCCGTTGCGCGCGGGGTAGACGCCGACATCCTTGTAGAACGACATCGTCGCCGCGGCGAGCGTCTTCACTTCGCTCTCGGCCCGCGCTCGTCGCCCGTCCTCCATGTAGCTGCTCAGCATGGGAACTGCGATGCCGGTCAGCAGCAGGACGACCGACAGTACGACGATGACTTCGACGAGCGTGAAGCCTTGCGCACGACGCGCGACCGCATGAGAAGACGTGACGGAAACCATGCCGATCGCATCGGCCGATTCCGGCGTCGAACTTGTGCCGATCCGTCGGCGGCCGCCCGGCCGCCTTCAGCGAGCGTGCGACGACAGCCGATGCCGATGCCATGGCGGAGACCCGCAGCGATCTGATCGGCGCCCTGGCCCTCGACCTCGACGAGGACCGCCGCTTCCTCGAAGCGGCGCTCGGCGACTCGCCGGCCAACGAGGCCGGCCAGATCGAACGCCTCGCCGCGCTCGGCCTGATCACGCTCGAGCGCGGCTACAGGATCTGGGCGGAGATGCTCGGTCTGCCGTTCCACCCGCTCGACGAGCATTCGCTCGACTTGCGCTGCCTGCACCTGCTGCCGACCGACGTGGCGACGCGCCACGGCGCGGTCGCCGTCGCGCGCGAGAGCGAGATCCTGTCGGTCGCGCTGCGCAACCCGTTCGACCTGCTGGCGGTCGACGAGATCCAGGAGGTCACCGGCCTCGGCGTGCAGGTCGTCGTCGCGCCGCCGGTCGCGATCGCCCGCGCGCTCGAACGCCAACAACGCGGCGCGACCGGCATCGAAGGCCTGATCCAGCGCCTGCTGAAGTCGGAGATCGACGGCGCCACCTTCGCCGACGCGGACAAGCTGCGGCGCATGGTCGGCGACGACGCGGTCGTGCAGCTCGTCGACCACCTGATCGAGGAGGCGTTGCGCGCCCGCGCCAGCGACATCCACGTCGAGCCGCAGCGCGACGGCCTGCGCGTCCGCATCCGCGTCGACGGCGACCTCGACACGCTCTACACGCTGCCGAGCGGCCTGCACCGCGCCGTCGTCGCCCGCATCAAGGTCGCGTCCGGCATGGACATCGGCGAGAGCCGGCGGCCGCAGGACGGCCGCATCGCCGTCGCCGAGCGCGTCGAGCTGCGCGTCTCGGTGCTGCCGAGCGTGCTCGGCGAGAAGGCCGTGCTGCGCGTGCTGGACCGCACCGGCGTCTCGTTCGAGGCGAACCGCCTCGAGATGGGCGAGGCCAACCTGCGGCAGTTCCGCCGCGGCTACGCCGCCCCCAACGGCATCGTGCTGCTGACCGGCCCGACCGGTTCGGGCAAGACGACGACGCTGTACACGGCGATGACCGAGCTCAACAAGACCGACAGCAACCTGGTCACGGTCGAGGATCCGGTCGAGTACGAACTGCCCGGCACCACCCAGGTGCAGGTCGACCCCAAGGCCGAGCGCACGTTCGCCAACGCGTTGCGTTCGATCCTGCGTCAGGACCCCGACGTCGTCATGATCGGCGAGATCCGCGACCCGGAGACCGCGAGCATCGCGATCCAGGCGGCGCTGACCGGCCACATGGTGCTCAGCACGCTGCACACCAACGACGCGCTGGCGACCATCCACCGGCTCGTCGACATGGGCATCGAGCCCTACCTGCTCGGCCCGGCGTTGCGCTGCGTCGTCGGCCAGCGGCTCGTGCCGCGCGTCTGTGGAGACTGTGCCAAGCCGCACAAGCCGGACGATGCGCTGCTCGCCGCGTTCGGCCTCGATGCGCGGCTCGCGCCCGGTCGGTTCGTGCGGCCGATCGGCTGCCAGGCGTGCCGCAACCGCGGCAAGCGCGGCCGCATCGCCATCCACGAAGTGCTCTACGTCACGCCGGAGCTGGCCTCCGCGATCTCGCGCCGTGCTCCCGATGCCGAGATCGAGCAGCTCGCGATCGCCGGCGGCTACCGCCGCATGCTGCACGACGGGCTGGCAAAGGCGCAGAGGGGTCTGGTCACGTTGGAAGACGTGCTGGCCGTCGCGCGCGTCGACTAACGGGTGGAATTCCCGATCGCGTGACCGGTAGGCGCTACCACGACCCAGTCTAGGAATCAGCACGGCGCGCCCAAGCCCCTCTCGACTCCGGCGCGCGCGTCTTCCTCCTCGGCCACGTTCACGTGGCCCTATCCCTGCGCGCTACATGCGCGCCCTGGAGACGCCCCATGGACACCCCCCAGCCACCGTTCCGTACGGACCATTCGTCCCGCCTCTACGAACCAACGACCTTCGAAGACCTGATCGCCGAGCAACTCGCGCACGCGCCTTGGCTCGGCTTGTCGATCCTGGCGCACGTCGTCGTGCTCGGCCTGCTGTACGTCATCTACCCCTCCGACGCGCCAAAGGCCGCGCAGGCCGGCACCCAGATGATCATCGCCAAGGACGACAAGGCGATCGAGGAGCCGCCGCCGCCACCACCGCCGGACACCAAGCGCGAAGAGGTCGTCGAAGACCAGGTCCTCGACAACAACGTGGTCGTGGAGACCACGAGCGACAACCAGAGCACGAACGCAACCGGTAATGAAGGATTCGACAACGCCGGCGACTCGACCGGCAAGGAGTCCGCCTTCAACTCGAACCAGTGGAACAGCGCAGTCGGCATGGGCGGCGGCGCGGGCGGCCCCTACGGCAGCCGTGGTTCCGGCAAGGGTGGCAAGGGCGGCGGCAAGGGCTTCCAGACCTCGATCGACGTCGGCCTGCGCTTGTTGAAGGACCACCAGGACGACGACGGTCGCTGGGACTGCGACGGCTTCATGAAGCACGACGACACCGATCCATGCGACGGCCCGGGCAGCCCGATGCACGACATCGGTGTCACCGGCCTCGCCCTGCTCGCC
>CAYMRG010000007.1:4589-26238 GCA_964392555.1 uncultured candidatus Brocadiaceae bacterium | reverse complement strand
ACACCTGACCCGCCCAGCCGGTCAGCATGATGATCGAGATCCCGACCATCGCGAAGCACAGGACCGCGGACGCCTTGATCAGGTTGCCCGAGTCCATGTACTCGATCGTGGGCAGGCGGTACGCCAGGAACGCGATGAGCGCCAAGCCGCCCCACTTGACGACGAGCACCTCGGGCACGCGCCGCATCGTCGAACGACCGGTCGGGTCGTCGGGATTGGGTCGCGTCAGCGTGTCGATGAACGGGCGGTGCAGGTCCCCGACCTTGACGCCGAAATCGCGCTCCAGCTCGGCGAGCGAGCCGTAGACGTCGACGCGCGGGCACTTCGGATCGTCGCTCTTCCACACCGGGATCGGCGCACCCCAGAAGCGATTGCGCGAGATCGACCAGTCGCGCGCGTTCTCGAGCCATTTGCCGAACTGGCCGTCGCGGATGTGCTCGGGGATCCAGCGGATCGTCGCGTTGTGCGCGAGCATCCGGTCCTTGAGGTCGGTGACGCGTACGAACCACGCGCCGGGGATCGCCTTGTAGATCAGCGGCGAACGCGTGCGCCAGCAGTGCGGGTAGTTGTGCTCGATCGTCGCGTGCTTGAGCAGCACGCCGCGCTCCTTGAGCACCTTGATGATGTCCTTGTTGGCGTCGAAGACCTGCACCCCCTGCCAGTCGGGCACCTCGGCGGTGAAGCGGCCGCGCTCGTCGACCGGGCACACCAGCTCGATGCCGTTCGCCTCGCAGACCTTCTGGTCGTCCTCGCCGAAGCCCGGCGCGATGTGCACCACGCCGGTGCCCTCGGCCGTGTCGACGAAGTCGCCGGCGAGCACGCGGAAGCAGTTCTTGCGGCCCGCGAAGTACGGGAACAGCGGCTCGTACTCGCGGCCGACGAGGTCCTTGCCCTTGCAGGTCGCGATCGCCGTGAAACCCTTCAGCTCCTTGTCGAGCGCGCCGAGCGTCGCCGCGCCGAGCACGTAGGCCACGCCGTCCTTCTGGACGATCGTGTAGTCGAGCTCCGGTCCGACCGCGAGCGCGAGGTTGCTCGGCAGCGTCCACGGCGTCGTCGTCCAGGCGAGGATGCGCAGCGGACCGGTGACGCCGAGCGCGGCGTCGCCCGCGCGCGGCTTCAGCGTGAACGCGATCGTGATCGCCGGATCCTGACGCGGCCGCGTCGCATCGTCGATGCGCGTCTCGAAGTTGCTGACCGGCGTCTGCAATTCCCACGAATACGCCATCACGCGCTGGCCTTCGTAGACGAGGCCCTTGTCGTACAGCGTCTTGAACGCCCACAGCACGCTCTCCATGTAGGAGAGGTCCATGGTCTTGTAGTCGTGGTCGAAATCGACCCAGCGCGCCTGCCGCGTCACGTAGCTGCGCCATTCCTTCGTGTAACGCTGCACGCTGCGACGGCACGCGTCGTTGTATTCCGTCAACCCGACCGACTGCACCGCCTCGGCACCGCTGAGCCCGAGTTCCTTCTCGGCCTCCATCTCGGCCGGCAGCCCGTGGCAGTCCCAGCCGAACCGCCGCTCGACGCGGCGCCCGCGCATCGTCTGGTAACGCGGCACGACGTCCTTGACGAAGCCGGTCAGCAGGTGGCCGTAGTGCGGTAGCCCGTTGGCGAACGGCGGGCCATCGTAGAACACGTACTCGTTGGCGCCGGCCGCGCGCTGCTCCACCGAGCGCCGGAACGTGCCCTCCGCCTGCCAACGCGCCAGGATCTCCAGCTCGATCGCCGGGAAGTTCGCTTGCGCAGGGACTTCGGGGTAGGGCTTGGGCTTCGACGCAGGCTCGGTCATCAGGCCGAGCAGTGTGGCGGTCGGGCCGGGCCGGCGCAATCGGCAGAGCCGCCGGATCCCGTCTGGACGCTGCCGGCGCGTTCCGCGACCATCGCCCGACCAAGGAGCATGCACATGGCCGACAATGGCAAGACCCAGACTGCCGCCGACGCGATCGCGTCGGTGACCTTCCGCCAGATCCTCGAGCGTCACCTCGGCAAGGAGTTCATGGTCGTCAACCCGGAGTCGTTCGAAGACTCCGCGTTCGGCCACCAATTGCACGCCGCCTGGTACCACGCCAAGCTCGTCGCGCTCGGCATCGACTTCGCGGTGCTGGTGATGGAGTACCAGCACGGCAGCGGCAAGTCGGCGACCAAGGAGCCGTGCGAGATGTACGTGCCGATGGCCAAGATCCGCCGCGTCAGCATCATGAAGTCCGAACGGATCCTGCACATCTGATGGCCGCTCGCACCCTCGGGGCGACCGCGCTGCTCGCGGCGACGATGGCGGCGCAGGTCGACTACGAACCCGACGGCCGGCCGTGGTCGCACCGCGTCAGCGCGGGCCCCGACGCGGCCGTGCCGGGCTGGTTCTACAACCTCGGCGCGACCGGGCTGCGCGTCCGCCTGCTCGCCGAGTCGCCGACCTGGCTGGGCGTCGCCTACGTGTTCCCCGGCTCGCCGGCCGCCGCGGCCGGCATCGCGGCCGACGACGTGCTGGTCGGCGCCGGTGGCGCGCGCTTCGCGACGCCGCACCAGGATGGCTACGGGCCGCCTGTGTTCGGCCCGCGCGGCCCCATCCTCGACTTCGCGGTGGCGCTCGAGGCCGCCGAGACGACCGCGCCGCACGAACTCGCGCTGACCGTCCGCCGCGGCGCGGCCGAACGCGACGTGCGCCTCACGATCCCGCCGCTGCCGCCGTTCGCCGCCGGCTGGCCCGCCGACGACGCGCGCTCGACGCAGTTGTCGGCGGAACTCCGCGGCTACCTGCTCGCGCACCAGCGCGACGACGGCTCGTGGGGCAACCCGGTCAGCGACACGTTCGCGCCGCTGGCGCTGCTGGCGCTCGGCGACGAGCAGGCGATGGCCGCGGTCACCCGCTGCGCGCACTTCCACGCCGCGACGACCAAGGCACAGGACCTCGACAGCCTGATCAACTGGCGCTACTGCGCGGCCGGCATCGTGCTCGGCGAGTACTACCTCACCACGCACGAGCGCTGGGTGCTGCCCGAACTGCAGGAGGTCGTGACGTTCCTCTGCGGCAGCCAATACCTCGATCCGGCGCAGATGAGTCCGCGCGCGAAGGTGACGCACCCGGACGCACAGCCGAAGCGGCCCGGCGACAAGATCGGCGGCTGGGGCCACAACCCCGGGTTCGAGGGCTACGGGCCGATCTGCATGCTGACCGGGCAGGGCGCGATCGCGCTCGCGCTCGCGCAACGCTGCGGCAGCGAGTTCCCGCGTCGGCACCTCGACGCGGCCTACGACTTCCTCGCGCGCGGCACCGGCAGGAACGGCTACGTCTGGTACGAGGACAGCGTCGCCAGCGACGACGGCTGGGCCGATCCGGGGCGCACCGGCGCCGCCGGCGTGGCCAACGCGCTCTTTCCATATGAGCCTGGCGATCACGCGGGTCGCGCGGTGGCGCACGCGCGCGCGATCGGCGAGCACCCGTTGAGCTTCCCCGACACCCACGGCTCGCCGCCGATGGGCATGGCGTGGGCCGCCGCGGCCGCGGCGCGCGACCCCGCGTCGCTGCGTGCGCTGCTCGACCAGAACCGCTGGTGGTTCGTGCTCGCGCGCTGCGCCGACGGCAGCTTCTACTACCAGCCCAACCGCGACAACGCCGGCTACGAGGCCGACTCGCGGGTCACGATGTCGGCAGTGGTCGCGTTCGTGCTGACGCTGCCGAAGCGCGCGTTGCTGGTCACCGGGCGCACGCCGTAGGCGACCCCTGCGCGCGCGCTCAGCGCCAGACCTTGGCGCGCAGGAAGGCCCGCCAGACCTCGCGGTCCCAGTGCAGGTCCTTGGCGACGATCTCGGCCGGCGCACCGACCAGCTCGAACAGCCGGTACTCGACGATGCTGCGCAGCGCTTCGTCGTCGACCGTCAGCAGGTGCCACAACACCAGGGTGTCCCGCGGCACCAGGCAGCGCTTGACGACCCAGCCGCCGCTGTCACCGCGGACCCCGGCGAGCCGCGCCTTGTCGAACTCGGCCACGGCGTCGCGCAGCTCCTGCGTCGCATCGTCGAACAACGGCGTACCGAAGCCGCGCGGCCGAAGCGCGACGGACGCCCCCGCGGGCACGAACGCGCGGCGCAGGCCGGTGCCGGCCTCGGCCGAACCCTCGGTGACCGCGAGCCGACCGGCGTCCGTGCGCCACTGCAGGCGCAGGCGGCCCGCCGCGGCGACGACTTCGCCGGCCGGCGTCGCGCAGCGCAGCGGCGGTGCGCCCGCCGCGACGACCGCCTCGACGCTACCGGCAACCAGCGTGAAGTGCAGCTCGTCGGCGTGCCAGCCGTCGAAGCGCAGCTCGGTGCCCTGGCCGAGCGTCAGCGTCGCCGCGCGCCCGGCGGTGACCACGCGCGACTCCTTGCCGGTCACGAACATGCGCGGCGCCGCCTCGGGCGCGAGGTCCGGGCTCGCCGCCGCGCCGCTGCCGCGCCAGACCGCGAACGCGATCGCCACCGCCAGCAGGGCGGCCGTGAGCGCGAGCCACGGCCAGCGCCGGACCGCGCGCGGCGCCGGCGCCTGCGGCGGCAGCGAATCGAGCGGCAGTTCGCGCGGCGGCCACGCCAGCGGCGCGAGCGCGCGTTCGAGCGCGGCGACGCCGTCGTCGACGGCGCCCGAGCGGTCCCAGAGGTAGTCGGGCTGGTCGTTCACGGCAGTCCCGCCTCCTCGAGCCTGGGGCGCAGCAACGCCATGCCGCGCGTCAGGTTGACCCGCACCGAGCCGTGCGTGAGACCGGTGCGCGCCGCGATCTCCGGACCGCTGAGCCCTTCGACGAGACGCAGCACCAGCGGCTCGCGGTAGGCGTCGGGCAGCGCACGGATGCACGCCAGCACGCGTTCGGCGGCGTCGCGCGCCGCGAACTGCTCGTCGGGCGACCGTTCGCCGGTGGCGACGTTCGCGAGTTCGTCGGGCTCGCCGGGCCGCGGAGCGCGTCGCCGGCGCCGACCGCGATCGGTCGCCGCGTGGCGCGCCATCGTGCACAGCCACGCCGGGAAGGTCGCGGCGTCGCGCAACGCAGGCAGCTTCTGGTAGGCCATCGTGAACACGTCCTGCACCACGTCCTCGCCGTCGGCCGCCGGCCCGTGGACCAGCGCGATGCCGTGCACGACGCGCGCGAAGCCGGCGTACAGCGCGCCGAACGCGGCGCGGTCGCCGCTGCGGGCGCGCTGCACGAGCAGCAGGCAGTCGTCGGGGAGTTCGCGGCTGTCGGCCAAGTGCGGCAGCGTAGCGGTCAGCGGGTCGCCGTCGCGAGCATCGCCTCGGCGGCGGCGCGCAGCTCCGCGGTGGCACCGTTGCGCGCGACGTTGCGCAGGTGCGGTTCGCGGAAGCGATCGAGCGCCTGCAGCGTCGCGTCGTCGTGGTCGCGCAGGGCCCGTTCGACGCGTTGCTGCGCCTCGGGCGTGATGAACTCGAGGCGCCCGACCAGCACGCGCACCAGCTCCTTCGGCGGCGGCGTCATGCCGAGCGGCAGCACCGAGTCGACCTGTTCGCGCGGCAGCAGGTAGACGACGCGCGCGCCGTCCTTCTGGAACCACGAGCGCGACCAGGTCGCCACCATCGCCCGTGCCTCGTCGACGAACAGCCCCTGCGCCACCAGCGCATGCTCGACGACCGCGCCGACCTGCCGCGCGAAGCGTTCGCGGTCGGCGTGCCACGGCGCCGCGCCGAGGTCGAACGCACACGACGCCGCCGGCTCGAGCGCCGTGCCGGCCGCGAAGCGCCCACCGCGCTCGCCGAGTTCGAGCGCGAGACAGAACGGGATCGCCTGCGCCATGTCGTTGCGGAACGACGCCTTGCCGTCGCGGCGCGTTGCGATGGCGACGTCCGGCTGCCAGCGGCCGAGGCCGCGGTAGAACAGGTAGTGCTCGGCTTCGGGCGTAGCCGGCGAATCGCTGGCCGGCCGCGTGCGCACCCAGCACGCCTCGGTCTGCCGCGCGAACGACCATGGCACGTCAGCCGCGACCTGCGGGATCTCGGCCGGCGCCGCGGCGCTGCGCGGGATCAGGTCGATGTCCCAGACCAGGTTCGAGAACTCGACCTTGCTCATGTCGACGAGCTGCTGACGCGCTTCGTCCAGTCGCGGCAACACCGTGCGCGGCAGCGGGTAGAACTGCGTCATCAGGCCGCGCTGGAACCAGACGCTGACCTGCACCGGCTGCGGCCGGTCGCTGTAGAAGTAGATCACCGGCGTCTCCATCTTCTGCGTGACGCGGCTCGCCGGAAGCTTGAGGTCCTCGACGCCGAACTCGCGCACGTTGCGCAGGTCGTGGACGAACTTCGGCAGCGCCTCCTCCTCGTGGTGCAGCCCGTCGAGCACGACGCCGTCGGTGCCGACCATGCTCGTGAACGTCCCCCACTCGTGGGCGACGTAGTCGGCGGGAGCCTGGTCCTGCTGGGCGGAGAGCGGCGCGAGCGTCCCGGCGGCAGCCAGGACCCCGAGGCCGAGCGAGGCAAGGTGGTGGGTCATGCCCGTCAGGACGCCCGCGACGTCCAGGTGTTAGCCCGATCAGCCGAATTCGGTGACCCGGCAGCAGCGTTTTTCGCCGCCACATCGCTGCTCGGAGGGTGACCCTTCCGATAGATGCGGTGATGTCCGTCGAACTCGAACACGACTTCACGTTCAACCCCGATGGCAGCGGCCGCGTCGCGGTGCGCTGGTCCGGCCCGACCGGGCGCGGCGCCCCCGAGCCCGGCGAGTTCCTCCGCAGCGAGCTCGAGCGCGCGCAGGGCGTCGAGGCGTGGGCCGACGTCCGCTGCGAGGTCGAGGGCGATCGGCTCGTGTTCGCCGGCACGGCGTGGTTTCCCGATGTGACCGCCCTGCGCTTCCACTGCCAGGGCTTCCACGTCAACCTGCTGGACCTCGCGGTCACGGCGCACGACGACGGCAGTGTCGAAGTGACCACCCGACCGAGCGGCGCACCGCGTTCGCCGGCGCCGCCGCCCGGTGCCGACCTCGGCCGGCTGATGGCGCAGGAACGCGAGAAGCTGGCGATGGCGCGCGGCTTCCTCGACGGCATGTTCGGCGGCCTGCGCTGCAGCGCGGTGCTGCGCCTGCCCGGCGCGCTCACCGGACCGGTGCGCGGCGAACGCGTCGCGGACGATGCAGCGCGGGTGTCGTTCGACGGCGCGCAGCTGATCGCGATCCTCGACCGGCTCGCCACCGACGACGATCTGTTCGGCCGCCTGCTGGCGAACGGTGGCCTCGAAGGCCCCGACGCGCTGTTCGAACTGCTCGGCGAACACGGACCGATCGCGCTGCGCACGGCGCCTGGCGCGGCCCCTGCGTTCGACTATGCGAGCGAGGTCGCGGCGGCACGCGAGCAGTTCGCCGCGTTCGCCGCAGCCGGCCAGATCGCCGCGCCGAGCACCGAACCGGCCACGCCGCTCGCCGGCGTGCGGATCGTCGCCGCCAAGGTCGTCCGCGAAGCGGACGGCGACCGCGAGCTGTGCCCGCAGGGTCAGAACCAGCCCGGCGTGACACTGACCGTCGCCGCGGACCTGCCGCAGCGCGCGCTCGAGCTCGAGGACGCCGGCTACGACCGCTGCGTGTTCGCCGACGGCCGCGACGTGACCGCCGACGACGAATGGAACCGCCGCTGCCACTTCCCGAAGCAGACCAGCGACGGTCGCACCGTCTACCTCGACTTCGAGCTGCCGGCGACCGACGGCGCACGCGGCCTCGCCGAACTCACCGGCCACCTGAAGGTCCTCGCCAGCGAAGGCAGCGAACGCCACGACCTCGGCTTCACCGAATTGACGCCGGGCGCCAAGGGGACGTTCGCCGAAGCGCGCGTCAACGCGATCGAGCAGGAGGACGAGCGCACGTGGCGGTTCGAGATCCACCTGCACCTCGCCCGCACGTCGCTGCTCGAGCTCGCCCTGGTCTGCGGCGACGAGACGACGCCGCTGCAGCAGACCGGCTATTCGTGCTGCAACGACGAGAGCGACCTCACCTACCGCCACGACGGCGACCTGCCGCGCGACGCGCGCCTCGTCGCGACCGTGGTCGCCGGGCTGTCGCGCACGCGCTACGCGTTCACGCTGCAGCAGGTCGACTGGTTCGGCGAGCCGTTGTGAGCCGCACGCGCGGCCCACGGTAGTCAGAACGCGCCCAGCGTCAGCGTCAGCGCATCGCTGGCGGCGACGTGCACCAGCGCCAGCGTCGTCGGCGCGAGTTCGCCGACCAGCACCTGCTGTTGCAGGGTCGCGCCCAGCAGCGCCGGCGCATCGGGCACGGCGAACGATGCTTCGATCGCGCCCGCTACGGGCAGCTGCAGCGTCAGCAGGTCCAGGGTGCTCAACAACGTGCAGCCCGGACCGGCGACCGGGAACAGGTTCGCGAGCGGCACCTGCAGCGGGGCGAGGCCGAGGACGACGACACCGAACGCCGCGCTCGACACGGTCACGCAACGCGTCCGGCACGTCGACCCGAGCCATGGCAGCGCCGTGGCATGGAGTGCCAGCGGCCCCGCGGTGCCCGCGCAGGCCGTGCCATAGGGCTGGGCCAATGCCGGCGCGTCGCTGCGCAACTGCGCGAAGTGCGCCGAGCTGCCAGCGCGCGTGAAGTCGCCGCCGAAGCACAGGTCACCATCGGGCCCTTGCGCGATCGTCAGCACGCGACCGTCGAGGCCACCGTCCAGCGCGTGCCACGCCGCACCATCCCACAGCGCCACGCCGTCCGCCGGCTGGCCGCCGGCCGACGTGAAGTCACCGGCCGCGACCAGGTCGCCGTTGGGCAGCACCTGCAGCGCGCGCACCGAGGCACCGGGCGGTCCCGCGAGGCCGCTGCCAAACGGCTGCCAGTCGGTCCCGTCCCAATAGGCAACGAAACCGAGCGGCCGGACCAGCGAGCCGTCGTTGACGAAATCGCCGCCGGCGACCAGCGTCCCGTCCGGCAATTCGGCGAGCACGCGGACCGTGCCGTCGAGGCCGAGTCCGAACGGCTGCCAGGTGGTGCCGTTCCAGCGCGCGATCCGCGACCGCCACTGCGAACCGAAGTAGAGGAAGTCGCCGCCGGCCACGACGTCGCCGTTGGCCAACGGCTGCAGCGCGAGCACGGGGCCATCGAGGCCCTGGCCGATCGGATCCCACGCCGCACCGGTCCATCGGTGGACGGTCGCGACGGAGTAGCCCCCCGGGGGATAGTCCGAGAAACCGAGGATCGGCTTCTGGTTGCGCACCGCGATGCAGGCGACGTACCACGGCCCCGTCGGCAAAGGAATCGTCTGCCACGCCATGCCGTCCCAGCGGCCGACGAGGGTCTGCACACCCCAGAGGTCACCGACTTCGTCGACGCAGGCGATCAGACCCTGCGCCGACGGCATATTGATCGCAGGGATGGTCGTCCAAACACCCGCATGCCGCTGTGCCAGGTAACGCACCAGGCCCGAGGCGAGGAAGTGGAACTCGCCGATCGCCACCAGGTCACCCCCCGCAAGGGTCAGCAGCGACCGCACGGTGTTGTCGACACCATGCGTGATCGGCTGCCAGGCACTGCCGTCCCATCGCGCGACGCCCGCGAAGCCGGTGCTTACCCAGCCTTCGTTGGTCCCGCAACCGAACAGGACGCCGTTCACCTCGCGCAGGATCTCGCTACTGGTCGGCGGCGAGAACGGCAGCCATTGCGTCCCGTCCCAGCGCGCGACACCGTCGAGCGCACCGGCCACGGACGCCACCGAACCCGCGAGCAGATCGCCGTTCGCCTGCAGCAGGAGGCAACGGGGCGGGGCCAGGAATTGCGGCGCGAAGTCGGACCAAGCGGCCCCGTTCCACCGCGCCATACCGTGGAGCGGGACCCCGGTCGTCGCGTAGGCGCCGGCGACGATGACGTCGCCGTTGGGCAGCACGACGAGGCCACGCGAATTGCTACCGACGAGGCCATTGCCGAGCGTGGCCCAGCCGATGCCGTTCCATTCGGCGATCGACGCCGGGAACATCCCGAGCACCACCAGATTGCCATTGGGCCGCACCGCGAGCCGTTCGGTATGGTAACTGACCGCGAAACCGGGATAGGCGTGCCAGCCCGAACCATCCCAACGCGCCAGCCCACCCGTCGTGACACCACCGGCCGACGTGAAGTACCCGCCGATCGCGACCTCGCCGTTGGGCAGCGGTTGGATCGCCAGGACCGTCCCTGGATACGGATATCCCGCCCCGCCCGAGCCGTACGGCGCGACGCCGCCGCCCGGCGAGGTCCACGAGGTCCCGTTCCAGACCGCGAGGCAGTGCGCCGCCACTCCATCGATGACCGAGAAGTAGCCGCCGACCCACAGGTCACCATTCGGCATGGCAGCCACCGACCAGATCGTTCCGTCGAAGGTGGCCCCGAAGCCGTGCCACGTGCTGTCGGTCGGATCGAACCACGCGAGATTCTCGACGCCGATGCTCGGCACCGTGAACGTGCCGGCGCACAGCAGCACTTCGCCGAGCGGCCCTGCCCCATCGCGGTCCCAGGCAATCGCCCGCGTGATGGAACCCACGATGCCCGGCGGCGCTTCACCCGGCAGCCAATGCAGATGGTCCTGGGCGAGACCGGGGGCGAGACACGCTCCAACCACGGCGAGGAATGCGCACGCTTGCTTATTGTCCATCGAAGCACCTCCGTTCACGGCCGGCCGATGACGCCATGTGCGGCGTCGGAGAGGACGAGACCCATGGGATTCGCGGCGGCGTCGAACACCGCCGCCTGGTTGTCGAACGCGACGCCGACCAGACTCGACGACGCGGGAATCGGCAGCGTGTGGACCGCCTGGCCCCCGCTGCCGGCGACGGGCACCAGCGCATCGAGCGCCACGGCGAGCGCACAGCCCGGCATGCCGAAGCCATCGAGCATGATCGGCCCGACCGGCTGCCAGCCGAACGCCAGCACCGCCAGGTCGTGCGGCAGATCGAACAGGCGCACCTCGAAGTCCACACCGATGCGCGGCGTATCGGCCGGCACCAGCCGCGCGGCCGGCTGCGAACCTGCACAGCCCGGCGCGAACGTCACATAGGTCGAGGTCGGACCGATGCGCCCGAGGACCCAATCGTACCCGCAGGATACTTCCAACCAGGACTCACCAGACGCGAGCGGCGGAACCTGGGTCATGCTCGGATAGACACCGTTCCCGGTCACGACGACCTGCCCATCCGAACGCCGGGCCGCCAGCATGTAGCTGCCAGCGGCGATCGCGACATAGTGCGTCCCGGGCGGCAGCGGCGGCACGGTCGTCGGCTGACTGTCCCAAACGTCGATTTCCCCATCGGAACGAAGCCCCGCATAGAAGCTCGACCCGCACCTCACGTCGACGTAGCGCACTCCGGACGGCAAGGTCGGGAGTGGTGATGGATTGGTGACTCCGGTCCTGCCTGTTCCGTCATCGCAAAGCAGGATCAATCGGTCCTGCCCGTTGGTGTCGGCGCGAACGAACCGCCGTCCCGATGGCGGCGCGATCTGCGTTCCGGCGCTGCCGGTCAGGCACGCGACGCCATCCGAGCGCAACAGCACGGCTACCCATTCCGCCGCGATTCGCTCGTACTCGAGACCAGGCGGCAACGGCGGGATCGTGCTCTGCCCGTAGTAGTTGCTGCCCCACGCGACGACGCGACCATCCGAACGCAGCACGAGATCGTAGCCGGCACCTGCCGCGACGGCCGTGTAGTGGACACCGGTGGGCAAGGGAATCGCCGGCTGACCGCTTGCGAACGGCACCTGGAGCAGGGCCCCTCCCGAAGTCAGAGCGAGGTTCGGCGCACCCGCCGACAGCGCCCCCCAATGCTCGCCCAAGGGCGGCTGGTCGAGCGGCAGAGTCAGCGACCGGCCACTGACGAGCAGTTGGCCTGAGCCGAGCCGGACGAACGTGCTGTCGAGCGTGGCCACGATCTGCGCGACGGTGCTGCCGGATGGCAACGTCGGTAGTGCGAGTTGGCCAAAGCCGTTGTCGCCCCAGCCGACCAGCACGCCATCGCTGCGAACTGCCACGGTGTGGGCGAAGCCCAGGCCGAAGGTCTCGTAGACGACTCCGGCTGGCGGCTGGTCCAGACTGCCTTGGCCGACGTCGTTCTCGCCCCAGGCGACGTATACGCCGTCCGAACGCACCGCGATCGCGTGGCGGTTGCCGGCCCACATGCCCGTGTAGGTCGTGCCGGGCGGCAACGGCGGCACGGCCGCGAGCGGTCCGTTGCCCGAAGCGACGATCGCGCCATTGCCGAGGCGCAGAAGCACGTTCGTGGGAGCCGCGTGGATTTCCAGCACCGGCACCCCGACCGGCACCGGCGGCAGCGTCGCCTGGGTAAGTCCGTCCGACCACAGCACCGCCACGCGATCCGACCGCAGCGCGATCGCATAGCGGCTCGCCGCCACGACGTCGATGTAGGTCGTGAACGGCGGCAGGGGCGGAATCAAGGTCGGGACGACCCCATCGCCCCAGCCTTCGATCGTGCCATCGTTGCGCAGGGCAAGCCCGAACGAGCTGACGTAGGCACCACTCCAGCCAATGGCGACCCGCATGCGCGGCGCACTGCCCGCCGGCAGGTCCGGCAGCCAGATCCGGCCATGGGCGACGACGCGCTGGTCGCTGCGCAAGACGGCGATCGACGTGCCGTCCGTGGCAAGGTCGAGCGTCGGGACCAGGAACGTGTCGGAGGCGAACTGCTCGCCGCCCCAGGCGCGCACCAGGTCCTGCGCCATGATGCGATCTCCGCAACCGATCCAGGCCAACAGGCACGCGATGCCGACGATGCGGCCGCTGGCCGCACGGTGGATGCTCTCCATACTTCACCGAGGCAAGAGGGACGCTCGGGCAGGGGGAACCCGAACCGTCACCATACCGCCCAGCGCCGGACCGGCAATCCGCACAGCGACGAACCTCCTCGGGTGACCCGCATGCCGGAGGTCACCGCCGGAATTCGTCGGGGATCGGCCCCGCGCAGCATCGTCCGATGATCGCTGCGGGATAGCTGCGGGGATCGCTGATCCGGGTCGCCCCGAGGGCGAGCGGGATCAGAAATCGAACACGACGTCGACGCCGTTGGTCAGCGTCATGCCGTTCGCCGCGCCCGCGTCGAGCACCAGCGACTGGTAGTCGATCTCGAAGCCGGCGAACACCGGATTGCTCGGCACCGCGAACACCCATGACGCGCTGCCGCCAGGGCCGGCGACCGCCGCGGCGAGGCCGACCAGGCTGGCCGGGTCGAGGTAGATGTTGCAGGCGCCGAAGAACGGGATCGGCACCGCGGCCGGGCCGAGGCTGCCGAACAGCGCGGTCACGCCGTTCGCCGGCAGATGCGTGACGGCGACCGCGAAGGTCGGATTGCCGAGGAACGGCCAGCCATACAGCGTCTGCACCGGCGCGACACCGCCGCTGCCGGCGCAGCCGCTGCCGAGCACGGTCCAGTCGGCGGCGCTGAACTCGTCGGCGCCGAGATCGGCCGGGGACGTCCGGACCTGCCCGTCGCAATCGGTCGTCACGTTGGCCGCGACGGTCGACGCGTTGCGGCACGGCGAGGTGGGGAGCAGGTGGCCGTCGCCACCGCCGGGCGCCCGCAGCTGCGGGTTGACGTTCAGCGACGCGAGATCGCGCGCGGCGCCGATCTGCCAGTCGGCGAACGTCGGCGCGATCACCACCGGACTGCCGTAGACGGCGAACGAACCGCCGCTGAGGTCGAGCAGGCAGTTGCCGTCGCACAGCACCGGCACCGGATTGGTCGTCCCGGCCGGAGAATTGATGTGGAACAGCTGGGCCAGCGGCCCGGCGCCCTTGACGACGATGTTGTTGCTGACCTCGGCGTAGGGCACTTCGGTCGCCGAACTCGGATACGACGCGATGACGCCATAGCTCGAATTGTCGTAGAGCGTGTCGACCCAGAAGGTGTTGTGGACGATGCGCGTGCCGTTGGTGCGCCGCGTCGTGACGTAACCGAAGCGCCCGGTCGTCGAGAACGGCCCGCCGCCGGCCGTCTGGCAATGCCACAGCATGCAGTTCTGCACCAGCGTGTTCGCCGGCTGTGGCGTGTTGCCGTAGATCGTGATCGCCGGCCCGCCGATATGGTGGATGTTGCAGCCGTCGATGATCGGATCCTGCGCGATGCCGTGGACGGTCTCGGCATAGAGCGAGATGCCGTCGTAGGCCGCGTTGGCGATCTCGATGCCGCGCAGCGTGACGTAGTCGGCGCCGCCCCAGAACACGCCGCACGAGCGCTGCGTGGCGTCGAACACGACGTGCTCGCCTGGACCCGGTTCGAACACGACGCGGTTGGTGGGCGACGTGCCGGTCCAGCTCGTCATCACCAGCACCGCGGTCGGCGTCGCGTTGACCGGGACGCCGTAGGTGCCGCCGGCGCTCGCCGCGGTGAACGTCCCCACTTCGGTGTAGGGCCCCGCATCGTCGAAGATCTGGATCGTGACCTGCCCGCCCACGCCCTGTGCGGCCAGCGCCGCGGTGGCGTCGGCGAGCGAGGCGAAGTTGTTGCCGGCGGTCGGCAGCACCGGGTTGACCGTGTAGACACCCGCGAGCTGGGCCAACACGGGAGCGGACGAGACGGCGACCGCAGTCGCCACATGGCGCAAGGTGGGCATGGCTTCGAGAGGCGGTGGCCACGGCAGCGTAGCGCCCGCCGCGGACCCGCCCAGCCCCACCCACCCCGCCGCCTGGTGCCACCGCCCCAGCGCCGTGGTATGGAGGCCACCATGACCACGCCGTGCCCCTGGGCGCCGCCCGACGACCCGCTCTACCGCGGCTACCACGACCGCGAATGGGGCGTTCCCGAACGCGACCCCCGCGCGCTGTGGGAGAAGTTCCAGCTCGACGGCTTCCAGGCCGGCCTCGCCTGGATCACGGTGCTACGCAAGCGGGAGACGATGCGCGCCGAGTTCGACCACTTCGACCCCGAACGGCTCGCGCGCTGGAGCGAGGCGCGGATCGGCAAGGCGCTCGGCAACCCGGGCGTCATCCGCAGCCCGGCGAAGATCCGCGCGATGATCGGCAATGCCAAGGTCTACCTGGCGATGCGCGACGCCGGCGAGGACTTCGGCGACTACCTCTGGGCGTTCGTCGATGGCCGGCCGCTGGTCACGCGGCTGCAGAGCTGGCGCGAGGCCCCGGCGCAGACGCCGCTGTCGGCGGCGATCAGCAAGGACATGAAGCGCCGCGGCTTCAAGTTCTGCGGGCCGACGATCGTCTACGCCTGCATGCAGGCGGTCGGCTTGGTCAACGACCACGAAGTGCGCTGCCCGCGGTTCCGCGCGGTGCAGGCGGCGCGGTGATCAGAACGAACCCACCGTCATCGTCAGCGCATTGGTCGCCGCGACGGCCAGCGACGGGTCGAAGGCGAGCGAGACGATCTGGTGGTGGAACGACGCGCCGACGAGCCCGGGCGTGGGTGGGATGGCGAGTTCGACCTCGAGATCCCCGTTCGTCAGGCGCAGCGAGACGTCGTCCGGGACGACGAGCAGCTGGCAGCCCGGGATCGCCGTGGCGAACACCGAGGCCAGCGGCATGGCCATCGTGCCGTAGCCGAGGATCGAGAAGGCGAGCGCCCCCGGCGGCAGACCGTTGGCAACGGTGCGCCAGGTCGACCCGAGCCATGCCCGCTTGGCGACCTCGAGCTGGCCGCCATTCGAGACACAACCCGATGGCGCTGCTTCGACCCCGGCCGGACACGTGGTCGCCAACCGGGCGATGCCACGTGCCGGGCCTTGCCAGAACGTACCGCCGGCAAGCAGCATGTGCTGTTGGTCGAACGCCAGCGCCGAGACGTTGGCACCGACGCCAATCGGCGACCACGCAAGACCGTTCCAGCGGGCGAGGCCGACGGGCGGCGCACCGCCGAATTGGCAGTAGCCGCCGGCGACGAGGTCGCCATTCGGTAGCTGCGCGAGGGCGCTGACGGAGGCGAAGTTCGGGTCGCCAGACAGGCCGGGGCCGAGCGGCCCCCACGCGCTGCCGTCGAAGCGCGCGATGTGCGACACCGCGACGGAGCCCGACTGGGTGAAGGATCCGCCGGCGATGATATCGCCATCGGACAGCACGAGCAGGGCTTGCACCTGGCCGTCGAATCCGGCGCCTACCTGCGACCAGGTCGTTCCGTTCCAACGGGCAACCCGCAGCACCGACGCACCGCCGGAACTCGTGAAGTTGCCGCCGGCGATCAGGTCCCCGTTGGGCATCACCGCGAGCGCGGCGACCGCGGTGAACGGGCCGGATCCATCGAAGCCTGCCCCGATCGGGCTCCACGCCGAACCGTCCCAGCGGGCGATGCCGTGCACGGCCTGTCCCGCCGCGAAACCGAAGGTACCGGCGACCGCCAGGTCCCCGTTCGCGAGATTCGCCAAGGCCTGGACATTGCCGGCGACGCCCGCCCCCAGCGGCGCCCAGGTCGCCCCATCCCAGCGCGCGATGTTGGCATAGACGGGTGGAGTCGGCAACAAGCCCATCTCCTGGCCGCCCGCGATCAACTCGCCATTCGGCCGCAGGCAAACCGCGAAGATGGCATTGAACGGGGCCAGCCCACCACCGATCGCCGACCACGCCGAACCATCCCATTTGGCGATCTGGCTCGTCACCGCTCCCCCGATGCGATCGAACTGACCGCCGGCGACGACCTCCCCGCCGCCGATCGACGCGACCGCGAACACGTTCAGGTTCCCCGGCGCAGAGCCGCCGAGGTTGTCGAGGGTGAGCGCACACTGGGCCACGGCCGGCGCGATCCCGAACAGACCGCCGGCGATGCCCGCGAGCCTAAGGCCAAGGGATGACGAACCGATCCGACGGACACCGGCGTAGCTCAGCATTGCCATGACTTGAACACCTCGAAGGAAGGGAGGCCGCAGGGGCCCGCGGCGATCCGCGGCGGCAAGAGCAAGGCGCGTGCCCAGGAGCGGTCGACGCGCCCAGACCGACCGATGTCCCGAGGATGCGACAAGGCGTTCCCGTAGTCGCTCACCACAGGCGCGATCTCGGCCAGCGGCGCGATCGCCGCCGCGGCGCCCCTCACTTGCGCGCGTGCCACGCCGCGAGCAGTTCGCGTTCCCGCTCGGCGGCGATGCCGGCCTGCGGTTGCTGCTGCCGCTTCTCCGGCAGCGAACGCCACCACGCCAGGGTCTCCTTCGCCGTCAGCTCCGTCGGGCGGAACGCGAGTCCGGCGGCGATCTCCTTGGTGAGGTCGAACCGACCGAACCCCGCCGTCTTGCCGCGCATCGGCTGGAAGCCGGGCAGTTCGCGCCCGTACGGCTGCATGCCCTTCTCGAGCAGGAACTCCGTATCGACCCACGTGAACGTGGCCTCGCCGCCGACGCCCTTCTGGATCGCCGCGAGGAACGCCGCGAAGGTCTGTCCGCCCTGCGGCCCGACGCAGTTGAACACGCCGAACGTCTTGTGCTCGACGAGCTTCATCTGGAACTCGACGAGGTCGCGCACATCGATCAGCTGCACGTGGTCCTGGCCGTCGCCGGGCGCCAGCATCTCGCCGCCGCGCGCCACGCGCACCGGCCAGTAGGTGAAGCGATCCGTGTCGTCTTCGGGGCCGACGATCAGGCCGGGCCGCACCACCGTGACCCGGCCCGGCATCGCCGCGTGCGCTTCCTTCTCGGCGTAGGCCTTCGCGTGGCAATAGGGCAGCGGATTGTCCGCGGGGACCGGCGCGTTCTCGCGCGTCAGCACGGGCGCGTCTGCCGTCATCGGCACGAAGTGCGTGTCGAGGTAGACCGACCGTGTCGACACGTAGAGGTATTGCTCGACGTGGTCCTTCAGCAGGGTCGCCGAGGCCTTGACCCACTCCGGCGCATCGCTGTGCGAGGCCGATTCGTCGATGACGACGTCCCACGAGCGCCCCTTCAGCGCCGACAGGTCGTTGGCGCGATCGCCGACCAGCTCCTCGACGTCCTTGCCGAACATGCCGGCGCCGCTCTTGCCGCGATTGAAGACCGTCACCTGGTGGCCGCGCTGCAGCGCGTGGCGGACCTGGTGCGGGCCGATGAAGCCGGTGCCGCCCAGGATCAGCAGCTTCTTGCCGCGTGGCGACGAGGGTGGGAACACGGCCTGCGTCGCGGCGGCCGCCACCAACCCGCAACCCGAACCGAGGAACTGGCGACGATCGAGCATGGACACCGCCTTGGTGAGGTGCCCAAGCCTCCCCCAGTTCGCGGCGCCAGGCAAGCGGCTCACAGCAGGGACGTGCGCCCCGCAGCCAGCCGCCCACGCCGCCAAGCTCCGGGCGACTGGCCGATGTGCTTCTTGAACTGGCGCGCGAAGTCGCTGTGGTCGTAGAAGCCGACGGCGAGCGCGATCTCGGTCAGCGGTGCCTTCGACGCGGCCAGCAGCTCGCAGGCGCGTGCGACCCGCATCTGCATCAGGTAGCCGCGCGGCGAGGTCTGGAACGTGCTGCGGAACTTGCGCTCGAACTGCCGCACCGACAGCTTCGCCAGCTTCGCCAGCCGCGCGACGTCGAGCGGTTCGCGGCACTGGCGCTGCAGGTGCTCGGCGACGCCGGCCAGCTCGAGGTAGGGCTGGATCGCCGCGGCCTGCCCTGCGTAGCTGCGCACGAGCCCGCACACACCGCAGACCGCGCCGTCGCGCGACCGCACCGGCAGCTTGTCGGTGATCGCCCAGCCGGGCCGGCCGACCGCGTCCGGAAACAGCTCGACGAGGCCCAGCAACGGCTCGCCGGTGGCCAGCACGCGGAGGTCGTCGCGGCGGTACTTGGCGGCGAGCCGCGGCGGGAACATCCATTCGTCGGTCCGGCCGACGATGTCCGCCTCGCGGGCGAAGCCGCAGCGCGCGACGAAGGCCCGGTTGGCGAGCACGAGCCGCAGCTGCGCATCCTTGGCGAAGAACATCGCCCCCGGCAGGTGGTCGAACAGCGCCCGGAACTGCCCGGGGGCGATCCCGTCGAGCCAGGTGCGCACGTCGTCGGCCGCCGCCATGACGCAAACATACACACCCGGCACGGAAACCTACTAGCCGCGGCGGCGCCGGCGGCGTCTGCTCTCCGCCATGATCGCCCGCAGCCTGCGGATCGTTCGCGCGCTGGCCGCCCTGCTCGCCAGCGCGCTCGCCCTCGCCTCCCTCGTCCCCGCCCAGCGCCCGGCCGATGCCGCGACGACGGCGCCGCGACGGCTGGCGGTGCTGTTCTTCGGCGCGCCGACGGCGAACGGCCCGCACCACGATCCGATCACGCGCTACCGCGCGCTCAAGAAGGGCCTCGGCACCGCCGGCATCGACCTGACCTACAGCGAGGACCCGGCGAGCGCGTTCACGCCGGCGATGCTCGCGCAGTTCGACGCGGTGCTGATGTACGGCAACTGGGCGATGCACGAGCCGATGCCGAAGGCGCGATTGCAGGCATTGCTCGCCTACGTCGAAGGCGGCGGCGGCTTCGTCCCGGTGCACTGCGCGTCGGCGTGCTTCGGTGGTTCGCGTGAGTTCGTGCACCTGGTCGGCGCGCGCTTCGACCGCCACGACGTCGGCGACTTCCAGGTCACGGACGTGCTGCCCGAGCACCCGATCCTGAAGGGTCTGCCCGGCTTCAAGGCGTGGGACGAGACCTACGTGCACGCCGACCATGCCGATGACCGCGAGATCCTGCAGAAGCGCGAGGACGAGCCGTGGTCGTGGACGCGCCGCCAGGGCGAAGGCCGCGTGTTCTACACGGCCAGCGGCCACGACCACCGCGTCTGGGACCTGCCGGCGTTCCAGGCGCTGCTGCGCAACGCGATCTACTGGGCCGTGGGCCCGGCGAAGCGCCAGTTGCTGACCGACCTGCACCTGCCGCAGCTCGAGACCGAGGCGGTGTCGCTGCCGGGCTACCGCGAACGCAAGGAGATCACGATCGCGCAGAAGCCGCTGTCGCCGACCGAGTCGATGAAGCTCGCGCAGGTGCCGCCCGGCATGACGCTGCAGCTGTTCGCCAGCGAGCCGGACATCGTCAATCCGATCTGCGTCGCGTTCGACCACCGCGGCCGCGCGTTCGTCGTCGAGACCATCGACTACCCCAACAACCTGCACGCCGGCGACCTCGGCCACGACCGCATCACGATCTGCGACGACACCGACGGCGACGGCCGCGCCGACCGCTTCACGCGTTTCGCCGAAGGGCTGTCGATCCCGACGTCGCTGGCGTTCGCCAACGGCGGCGTGCTGTGCACCAACGGCCCCGAGCTGCTGTTCCTCGCCGACACCGACGGCGACGACCGCGCCGACGTGCGCAAGGTCGTGCTCCGCGGCTTCCACATGGGCGACACGCACGCCGGCGTCTCCAACCTGCGCGACGGCGGCGACGGCTGGGTCTATGCGACGGTCGGCTATTCGGGCTTCACCGGCGACGTCGGCGGCGAACACCACGACTTCTACGAGGCGGTGTTCCGGTTCCGCGCCGACGGCAGCAAGCTCGAGGTGCTGCAGAACACGACCAACAACACCTGGGGCCTCGGCTTCACCGAGGAGTTCGCGATCGTCGGCTCGACCGCGAACGCGAACCCGAGCTGGTACTTCTCGCACCGCAACGCCGACCTGGCGGCGGTCGGGCTCGAACCGCTGCCGACGCCGCGCGCCGACGACAACCCGCTGTTCTTCCCGATGTCGATGGACATCCGCCAGGTCGACCAGTTCGACCGCTACACCGCCGGCGCCGGCCACGCGCTCTACACCGCGCGCCGCTTCCCGGCCGACTACCACAACCGCATCGCGTTCGTCTGCGAACCGACCGGCAAGCTGGTCGGGCAGTTCGTCATGGAACGCGAAGGCGCGGGCTTCCGCGCCGTCCAGCAGCCCAACAACCTCTACGACTCCGCCGATGCGTGGTCGGCACCGGTCTGCGCCGAGGTCGGCCCCGACGGCGCGGTGTGGATCTGCGATTGGTACAACCTGATCGTCCAGCACAACCCGACGCCGACGCTGCGTTCGGCGGGCGTCGACGCCAGGACCGGCCGCGGCGGCGCCTACGAGACACCGCTGCGCGACACGCAGCACGGCCGCATCTACCGCGTGTTCCCGCGCGGCAGCGCCGCCGATCGCGCGCCGAAGCTCGACCCGCAGGACCCGGCGACGCTGCTCGCGGCGCTCGGCCACGAGAACATGCTCTGGCGCCTGCACGCGCAGCGGTTGCTGACCGAACGCGGCAAGACCGACGTTGCGCCGGTGCTCGCCGACCTCGTGCGCGCCGACGGCATGGCGGCGCCGCACGCGCTGATGGCGCTGGCCGCATTCGGCCCGGTGCCGGCCGACGTGCTGCACGCGGCGCTCGCGTCGCCGCGCCTCGCGACGCGGCGGCGCGCGATCCAGCTCGCCGATCCGCTGACGCTCGAGGGTGCCTACCTGACGCGCGGTTCGCTGCGCGGGGAAGGGCGCGAACTCGCCGACGTGCTCGACGGGCTCGCCCACGCCGCGAGCAATCCCGCGATCGGCACGGCGCTGGTCGCGCGCGCGCAGGCCGACGAGGCGTTGCTGTTCGACGATCGCGTGCTGCGCGAGGCCTGGACGATCGCCGCGCGCCACCACGCCGACGCGGTGCTGGCGGCGGCGAAGGAGCGCGGGCTCGGCGATCCACAGCCGACCACGCCGAAGAACCTGCTGCCCAATCCCGATTTCGCCGCCGCACGCGACAGGGCCTGCGACGGCTGGACCGACCTGCGCTTCTACCGTGGCCTCAGCGAGAACGTGCAATCCGGCGCGAGCG
>CAYMRG010000007.1:0-4579 GCA_964392555.1 uncultured candidatus Brocadiaceae bacterium | reverse complement strand
GTGCCTGCGCATCCATGCCGACCAGGTGACCGACTGCGGCATGGCGGCGACCGTCGCCGTGCAGCCGCACACGCGCTACCGCCTCAGCGGGTTCGTCCGCACCGAGGGCGTCGTCGGCGCCAACGGCAGCCCCGGCGCGATGTTCAACGTGCACGGCGGCCGGGCCACCAAGGGCATCGCCGGCACGACCGACTGGACCGAGCTGGCCGTCGAGTTCGAGACCGACACCGAGACCGAGATCATGGTGCACTGCCTGTTCGGCGGCTACGGCGGCGCGCGCGGCACGGCGTTCTTCGACGACGTGGCGCTGGTCGCGATCGGCAGCGGCCACTCGCTCGCCGGCACGCTGCAGGGCATCGCGAAGTTCGCCGCGGAACGCGCCCAGCCGGCGACCGCGCAGGCGAGACCGGAGCGCAAGTTCGCGATCGACGCGGCGGTCCACGAGCGCGGCGCCAAGGTCTACGCGATGACGTGCATCGCCTGCCACGGCGCCGAAGGCCGCGGTGTGCCGCAGGCGTTCCCGCCGCTCGACGGTTCGCCGTGGCTGTGCGGCGGCCCCGACGACGTGCCGATCCGGATCGTGCTGCACGGTCTCGGCGGGCCGATCGAGATCAAGGGCGAGAAGTACCTCAACTTCATGACGCCGCTCGGCACGCTGCTGACCGACGAGCAGATCGCCGACGTGCTGACCTACGTCCGCCAGCGCTGGAGCAACGACGCGCCGCCGATCAGCGCCGAGGCCGTCAAGGCCGTGCGCGAGGCGAACCAGGCGCGCACGCAGATGTGGACCCAGGCCGAACTCGGCAAGTAGGAGCGCGCGCGATGCCCACCTTGCCACTCGGCTTCAGCTTCCTCTACTTCGGTCCGCGCATCGACGAGCGGCACGTGCCGTGGTTCGCGCGCCTGGCGCACCACGGCTACCAGGGCGCGGAGCTGCCGGTCGCCGCGGCCACTGACGAGGAGCTGTCGCTGCTGCGCCGCGCCACGCGCGACGCGGGATTGAGCGCGACGGCCGTCGGCTTCGCGACCGCCGCAGCCAACCCGATCTCGCCCGATCCCGCCGTTCGCCGCGCCGCCGTCACCCACCTCGGCCTGTTGGCCGAGCGCGCCCAGGCGCTCGGCGCCGACGTGCTCGCCGGGCCGATCCACTCGGCCTACGGTGCCTTCACCGACCGGCCGCCGAGCCTCGACGAACGCCGCTGGTGCGCCGAGACGCTGCACGCCGCCGGCGAACGCGCCAAGGCCTGCGGCGTGCGCCTCGCGATCGAACCGCTGAACCGCTTCGAGTGCTACTTCCTCAACACCGCGGGCGACTGTGCGGCCCTCGTGCGCGCCGTCGACCACCCGTTCGTCGTCGGCGCGCTCGACACCCACCACGCCCACATCGAGGAAGGCGACGTCGCCAGCGCGATCGCCGCGAGCCGCGGCACGCTCGGCCACGTGCAGTTGTCGGAGAACCACCGCGGCACGCCCGGCAGCGGCCAGGTCGACTTCCCGCGCGTGCTGCGCGCGCTGGCCGACATCGGCTACCGCGGCTGGCTGGTCGTCGAAGCGTTCTCGCGGCAGGATCCCGCGTTCGGCAGCGCGCTGCGCGTGTGGCGCAGCCTCGACGACGGGCCGGAGCAGGTGATCGCCGCGGGCGCGGCGCTGCGGCGGTTTGTGCGGCTCGCCTGAACACCGCCGCTCGGTGGGTGCCGGGTCGACTCAAGCCCGCAGGAGGCGCGCGAGGCCGAACGTGCGCAGCCGGCCGAACGCGCCGCGCGGGTTGGCTTCCGCCGGCTCGTCCGGCTCCATCCGGCACGGCTCGCTCATGCCACGGTGGACGAGCTCGAAGCCGGCATCGCGCGGGAACAGGCCGAACAGCGCCTCGCTGGAGAGGCGCCAACCGGGCACCTCGCCGGGCAGCGTCTGCGCCGTTTCGACGTGCACGGTGCCGCCGGGGCGCAGGATGCGGCGCACGGCGCCGGCAAGCCGCCACGGCGACGCGACCGCGTGGACGACATCGAGCAGCGCCAGGTTGGCGACGCTGCCTGCCGGAAGCCGGTCGAGGTGGCCCAGCAGCGCATCGGACAGACCACCTGCAGCGACGACATGGCAGTCCGCTGCGGGCGCGGCAAGCCGACTGCGGTCGATCCCGGCAGCGGCGACGATGGCGGTCCACCCGCCCTGGCATGCCGCCAAGGCCGCGTGGAACTGCCGCGCTCGCCGCACCTCGCCCATGGCGAAGGGGCGGCCGGTCGCAACGATCCACAACCGCTGCGCCAGCGACACCTCGGCGGTGCCGGCGTAGCCGTGTCCCGGCGGCAGCAGATCGGCGATCCGAGCACCCCGTGACCACGCCGCGTGCCCGCCGACGTCACGAACCTTGCGCACCAGCGCCACGGTGTGCTGGTGCCCGCGCGACCGCGATCCATCCGCCACGCCCACGATCGTCGCCGGCGAGCCCTTCGCCGTCGCGAGCACCTCGAAGCCCGTCGCCGGACCGAACAGGACCGACCAGCAGCCGTCGCCGAAGCGCCAGAAATCCCACGGTTGCTCGTGCAGCGGAAAGCTCTCGTGCGACGCGATGCGGGCCAGGCCGCCGCACCGCAGGGCGTGGTTCATCGCGATTGCCACGCGCCATGGCTGCAGCAGGTGCTCGAAGACCGCGGTGCTGACGATCGCGTCGAACGCATCGCGCTCGACCAGGTCGGCGAGCTCGTGCGCATCGCCCTCCAGGTCCACACCCGTTCCCGGCAGGATGTCGAGTCCGGTCCGTCGCCAGGCCGGCGGCGCGAGCCATTGGTGCGACGACACCGCACGTCCGCCGATCTCCAGCAGGCGCACCGGTTCGTCACGCCCGAGCAGGTCACAGAAAGCGTCCCAGCCGGTGTCGACCGCCATCACGCGCCTTCGCCGTCGCCCGCGATCGCCGCCAGGAACCTGGCCCCGAAGGCCTCGAACTTCTTCTCGCCGATGCCCTTGACCATCAGCATCTGCGCGCGGCTGCGCGGCTGCTGGCGCGCGAGGCCTTCGAGCGTGACGTCGGAGAAAACGATGTAGGGCGGCACGCCGAGCGCGCCGGCGATCTCGCGGCGCAGCGCGCGCAGCCGATCGAACAGCGCCCGCTGCGACGGCGTCAGATCGGTCTCGTCGTCGGCTGTGCGACCGCCGCCGCCGCGTCGGCGCGAACGGCCACCGCTGGCGACCAGTGCGGCCTTCGGCGCGCGCAGCACCACCGGTGTCTGCCCGCGCAGCACCGGCGCCGCGGCCGCGGTCAGCGCCAGCGTCGGATACTCGCCGCTGCTGCGCTGCAGCAGGCCGGCGTCGACGAGCTGGTCGATGAAGTTGCCGAGCCGACCGGCGGGCTGGTCGGCGAGCAGGCCGAAGGTCGGGATCCGGTCGTGGCCGCGCTGCAGCACCTTCTCGCTGCGACTGCCGCGCAGCACGTCGATGACGTAGCTGCTGCCGAAGCGCTGGCCGGTGCGGACGACGGCGGACAGGATCTTCTGCGCGGTGACGAGGCTGTCGGGCACTTCGTCGAGCTCGTCGAGGCAGACGTCGCACGCGCCGCAGCCGTCGACCTCGTAGTCCTGACCGAAGTATTCGCTCAGCGAACGGTGGCGACAGCGCGCGCTGCCGGCGAACCGCTGCATGTGCTGCAGCAGATCGAGCTGCGCGCGCAGCGCCTCGGGGTCGCCGTCACCTTCGTCGCCGCGACGCTCGAGGATCGTGCGCCACTTCGCCGCGTCGCCGGCCGAATAGAGCAGCAGGCACTCGGCGGGCAGGCCGTCGCGGCCGGCGCGGCCGGTCTCCTGCTGGTAGCCCTCGAGGCTCTTCGGCATCGCGGCGTGGACGACGAGCCGCACGTCGCTGCGGTCGATGCCCATGCCGAACGCGACGGTCGCGACGACGACGGCGAGCCGTTCGGCGCGGAAGTCGGCGCTGATGCGCGTGCGTTCGTCGGCCGGCAGACCGGCGTGGTAGGCGGCGGCGTCGAGGCCGCGCGCGCGCAACGCCGACGCCAGCGATTCGGTGTCCTTGCGCGCGATGCAGTAGACGATCGACGCGGCGTCGGGATGGCGGCCGATCGCCTCGGCGACCTGGCGTTCGAGGTCCTGGCGCGGCAGCACGCGGTAGGTCAGCTCGGGCCGATCGAACGTGCCGACCAGCTCGACCGGATCGCGCAGCGCGAGCTGGTCGCGGATGTCGGCGCGCACGCGCGGCGTCGCGGTCGCGGTGAACGCCTGCACCGGCACGCCGGGCAGCCGTTCGCGCAGCTCGGCGAGGCGGCGGTACTCGGGGCGGAAATCGTGGCCCCACTGGCTGATGCAGTGCGCCTCGTCGATCGCCAGGGCACCGATGTCCTGCGCCATCAGCCAGCGCAGGAACTCGTCCTGGAACAACCGCTCGGGCGCGACGAACAGCAAGCGCAGCTCGCCCGACGCGGCGAGCCGCCGCAGCTCGGCGCGACCTTCCGCATCGAGGTTGCCGTGCGCTGCCGCGGCGGGGATGCCGTGCAGCTTCAACCCGTCGACCTGATCCTGCATCAGCGCGATCAGCGGCGAGACGACGACCGTCAGCCGATCGCGCACGAGCG
>CAYMRG010000006.1:26188-27314 GCA_964392555.1 uncultured candidatus Brocadiaceae bacterium | reverse complement strand
CGCGGTCCTTGAGCTCGCGCGACAGGAGGTCCTGCAGGCGCGACTGCACCGCCGACTCGAACAGCGCGACCGCCTCGCGCCGCGTCAGCGACGAGTGCGGGGCGATCGGGCCGTCGGCGCTGCCGACCAGCGCCGGGTCGGCGCCGGGATGATCGCGGAGGACGGCGAGCAGACGTTCGGTGACGGGGCCTTCGCGGCGGATCGACATGGGCGGCGGGCGGAGCGGGGGGACGAATCTACGGTCTCGCCGGGCACGGAGCCATGCCGGAAGAGTGCGGGGTCGAAGTGCGCAACTGCCCTTCGTAGGGGAGATTCCGATCCAGACCGTGCCCCTGTCCTGCCGAAAACCCGAGCATGACAGTCGGCGAACGCACGGATGTCGTCATCCTCGGCACCAGTCCGATCCTGCTCTTCGAAGGCGTCCTGCTGGCGCGGATGGGACGGCGGGTCACCATGCTCGACGCGGGCGAAGGGTTGGGCGGCGCCTGGCAGCAGTTCCGCGGCTTCGGCGAGATCGCGGACGTCGAGGGCGCCTGCCACCTGCTCGAGAACTACCGCGGCTTCGCGCCGTTCGTCGCCGACGAGCTCGGCATGCCGCTCGAACCGTTCGCGCCGCCGCCGCTGGTCGTGCGCAACGGCGAGGTCGTCCGCTACGACGCGCGCCGGCTGGTGCTCGCCCGCATGCTGCGCATCCTCGTCAAGCTGCCGATCGCGGCTGCGGCGCGTGCCCTGGAGAAGTGCACGCTCGGCGCGCTGCGCTGGCGGCGCACCGCCAACTACGGCTTCCGCGCCAACCTCGCCGAGCTGCGGCGGCTGCTGCGGCACCCGCTGGGCACGCGCGCCCAGCGCCGCCATCACTATCCGGTCGGCGGTGCGCCCGGGATGATGCGCTGGTTCCTCGACGAGCTGCAGGCGCACGGTGGCCGCGTGCTGACGCACGCCGTCGCCGGCGTGGAGGTCGGGGAGACCGGCCCGGCCCGGATCGTGTTCGGCGACGGTGGGTGCCTGATGGCCGACGAGTTGGTGATCAGCGAGTCGACCGGGCTGCAGCGGCTGCGCATCGGCGCGACCGACCACGTGCTCGGCACGACGGGCTGGGGCCACCGCCCGTACGAGGACGCGGCGG
>CAYMRG010000006.1:0-26178 GCA_964392555.1 uncultured candidatus Brocadiaceae bacterium | reverse complement strand
ACCACGTGCTCGGCACGACGGTCGAGAGCTATCCGCACGTGCTGATGGAGGTCCGCGGCAGCGTGCCGCGCCTGTGCAGCTACATCCATACGCCCGACGACGCGGATCTCGTCCGCGTCGCCGACATCACCGACTACTGCGCCCTGCCGGACGGCTACCCGCAGGATCGCCGGCTGCTGCTGTTCGAGCTGCGCCCCTGCTGCCGGCTGATCCCCGAGCAGATCCTCGCCCGCTGCCAGCGGCTCGGCCTGTTCCCGACCACGGTGCGCCTGGCGCGCCACGAATACGTCTCGTTCACCAACTGCCGCAGCACGCGGCCGTTCCACGACCTGGTGCCCGAGGCGTGGCGCGACCGCGTCCGCGTGCTGCGTTCGCGCGGCGACCTCGCGGCCGCCGTGCTGGCCCAGCGGCCGCGCTGGCGGCAGATGCTCGCCGCCGGCGGTTCGCGCCGGGCGGTGTGGCTGCGCGAGGAACCGGCCGACCGGTCGGTCGTGCTGCCGGCGCTGCCGCCGCAGACGAGCACCGTGGCGAGCGCTGCGCGCGAGCTGGTCGGCGCGGCGGACGACGCGGCGAAGTGATCGTCAGGCGCCGATCGCGCGCCAGGGCAGCAGCCGCCGTTCGTCGGCGGTCGGCCGCAGCAACGCGCACAGCGCGACGACGCCCGCCGCGGCCAACGCCGCCCACTGCGGCGCCGCGAGCACCGTGACGCCGCCCGCGACCGCGGCCGCCAGCGAGTGCGGCAGCACGCGTCGCCAAGCGAGGTCGAGGCCGGTCGCCGCGAGGTTCGCGGCCAGGAACGCGAACAGGAGCGCCTCGGCGAGCACGCTCGCGAAGGCGATGCCGAGCGCGCCATAGGCCGGTGCGAAGGCGTAGCTGCCGACCACGGTCGCCGCGACCGCCAGCCAGCAGCCCTGGCCGAGGCGATGCGTTCGCGACAACGCGCTCAGCGTGTCGCCGAGGCACGAGTTGACGAACTTGAGGAAGACGAGCGGCGCGAGCGCCATCAGGAACGGCCCGGTCGGCGCGAACACCGGACCGAGCAGCCGGTGGGCGAGCCATTCGCCGCGCGTGGCCAGCAGCAGCGTCGCGACCAGGCCGAGCGGGGCCAGCGCGCTGAGTTTGGTGCGGTAGATGACGGCGCTCGCCTCGATGCCCTGCACCCCCGTCCGATAGGCGAGCGGCGCCGAGGCCATCGCGACCACCTGCGGCAGCATCTGCAGCAACAGGACGAAGCGCGCGGCGGCGTGGAAGCAACCGACGTCGGCGTCGTCGGCGAACGTCGCCAGCAACGCCGTGCCGATCTGCGCCTGCAGGATCGTGCCGAGGACGGTCGCGCCGAACGGCATGGCCTCGCGCAGATGCGGCCAGACCAGCGCCGGGCGGAGCCGCAGCGGCGCGCCGCGCGTCGCGGTGCGCAGCGCCGGCCAGATGCCGCACACCGAGGCGATCGCGAAGGTGACCGCGAGCGTGACGGCGCTGCCGCCCAGGACGAGCACGGTGATCAGGGCCACGCCGCGCAGCACGTTGCGCAGGATCTGCAGCGCCGCGGCGGCGGCCATGCGTTCCTGGGCCTGGCAGGCCGAGGCCGCGAGCGTGCCGATGCCGTCGGCGAGCGCCGCGGCGAACAGGGGCGGGAACAGCAGCGTGAAGTGGTCGCCATAGCCGGCGAGGCGCCCGAGCGCGAGTGCGATGCCGCCCACCGGGATCGCGAGGACCAGCCGCAGCAGCACGCTGGCGCCGAGCTGGTCGAGCAGGTGCTCGGGGCGGCGTGCGCCGATGCAGACCAGCGCCACGCTCGTGCCTAGGTCGCAGAACGGCGCGGCGAGCATCGCGACGGCCAGCGCCAGCGAGAATGTGCCGTACTCGGCCGCACCGAGCCAGCGGGCGGCGGCGAAGAACAGCAGGAACTGCAGCAGCGCGCTGGCGAACACGCTGCCACCGAGCAGGCCGATGGCGCGGCGCAGTTGGCTTGGACCGTCGCTCACGTCGTCGCTCCCGCGGGGGCCAACGGCAGCGGCACGGCCGGCGCGGCAAGTTCGCCGGATGCCGCCGGCTCGGGCGTGCGCCGCAACGCGGCCGTCGCGAGGCCGATCGCGAAGAACAGCGCGTGGTTGCGGATCAGGTCGCCGACCGCCAGGGAACCCAACAGCGTGAACACCAGCAGCCCGATCGCGAACTGCGCCATGGCGTCGAGGCGGGTGCGCCGCCCGAGCGCCTGCAGCAGACCGACCAGCGGTCCGCCGAGCAGCAGGACGAAGCAGGCGACACCGAACGCACCGAGCTCGACGGCGATCTCGAGCGGCAGGTTGTGCGGGTAGACGCGGCCGGTCCAGCCGCCGAGCTGGCCGAAGCAGCCGATGCCGACGCCGAACAGCGGGTGGTCGACGAATCCCTGCCACGCCGCTGCCCAGGCGAGTTCGCGTTCGTGGAACGCCAGCGACTGCAGCATCTGCGTCGGGTCGAGGCGTTCCTGCACCGTGTCGCCGGCGTAGAGCTGGAACAGCGCGACCGCGATCGTGCCGCCGAGCAGCAGGATGCCGACGCGCCGGCCGCTCAGCAGCGCGACCGCCGCGAGCGAGGCGACGAAGCCGATCGTGTAGCTGCGCGCGCCGGTCAGCAGCACCAGGCCCGTCAGTGCACCGACCGCACCGAGCCGCAGTGCGCCGACGAGCCGTGAGCGCGCTGCGCCCGGATCGGCGGCGAAGGCGAGCAGCGCCGCCTTCGTCAGCGTGAACGCGAGCGGCTGGTGCGTCGGCAGCACGAGGAAACCGAGGAACACCGGCGGCGTGGCGTAGAACTCGATCGTCAGCAGGCGGGGATCGGTGGCCACCGCGGCGCCGCACAGCGCGATCAGCGGCGCCATCAGCCAAGGCATCGTCCGCGCGCCGGGCAGTCGCGGCTGCGCGCCGAGCACGTGCCCCGCGACCAACGCGGGTCCGGCGAGCAGCAGCAGCGCGAGGAGCTTCTGCTGCGAGTATTCGGTCAGCGAGTCGCCGTTCAGCCACACCGGCACGGCATGACCCAGCGCGACCGCGCAGAGACCGAACCACGCGAGCGCGAGCACGACCGACAGGCGGCGGCGGATCTGCCGGGTGACGAGTGCGACGAGCACGATCAGCGGCTGCAGCACGGCGCTGACGGCGATCCAGTTGCCGGACGTGCCGGTCAGCACGTTCGACACCGTCAGCGACAGGTAGTCGCCGAACAGCAGCGCGCCGGACAGCAGCGCCAGCGGCCACGACGCGGTCGCCCGCGGGACGATGCCGACGGCGTCAGACACGCGCGACCTCCGGTTCGCCGAGCGCCAGCCGGTCGCGCAGCAGCTCGGCGATCTGGGTGCGCCAGCGGTCCACGCCGTAGCGGCGGGCCGAGCGCATCGCGTTGGCGCCGAGCTCGGCGCGCAGCGACGGGTTGTCGACCAGGCGGGCGAGCGCCGCCTCGACGCGGCCGGCGATCGGCGCGGTCAGCAGGCCGTTCTCGCCGTCCTGGATCAGGTTCGGCAGGCCGCCGACCCACGTGCTGACGACCGCGCAGCCGAAGTGCATCGCCTCGATCGCCGACAGCGAGGTGCCTTCGCCGCACAGCGTCGGGATGACGACGATCTGGCTGCGCTCGTAGGCGTCGCGCATGCGCTCCATCGGCAGCACCTCGATCGACCAGCGCTCGGCGGCGAGGTCGGAGGCGAGGAGGCGCTCGCGCAGGCGTTCGGTCTGGTAGCCGCTGCCGACGACGAACCGGAAGTCGACCTCGGGGAAGCGCTGCGCCAGGCGCGGCGCGACCTCGGCCATCAGCCAGACGCCGCGGCGCGGTTCGCTGCGGCGCGGGAAGCAGATCGTGACGCGGCCGTCGCGCGCCGCCGCCGGCTGCGGCGGTTGCGCGCCGAACTGCGCCTCGTCGATGAAGTTCGCGACGAAGTGCAGCCGGTCGTCGCAGCCCGATTCGGGCCAGCGCGCGCGGAACCAGTTGATGAAGTTGGTGTCGACGCAGACCGTGCCCGCGGCGGCCTTCACGGCATGGCGCGCGAGGAACTCGGCGAGGCGCGTGCGCAGCCAGCCGTACTCGCCGTCCCACCAGATGCCATGCTGCACGACGAGGCTGCGGGGCCGGCAGACCGGATGCGCGAGGTCCTCGGCCATGTAGACGACCGGTGCGTCGGCCGGGATCTCGCGGTGCACGCGCACGTTGAACCACGGCGTGCTGGTCGCACGCGGCGCGGCGCGATGGCCCTTGACCGTGATGCCGGCCGCGAACTCGCGGACGAACGCGCGTTCGGCGCGCTGGTGGATCAGCACCGGATGGCCGAGCGCGACCAGCAGCCGCGCCAGCTCGACGAGCCAGCGCTGCAGGCCGCCCATCGTCGGCTGCTCGCCGCGGTAGTCGTACAGACGCCACGTCAGCACGTGCACGGTCGCGCCGGGCAACGGCGCGGGCCGCGGCAGCAGCACGTCGTTCATCGCGTCCTCCCGGCGACCACGGCGCGCGCGGCGAAGCGCGCCCAGATGCCGGCGACCATCAGCCACGTCCACGGGTGCCAGCGCCCGGTGAACTTCGCGACGTAGTGGCTCATCGAACGGTGCCGCAGCCACTCGCTGCGCAGCGGCGCGCGGCGGCGTGATCCGCCGACGTGGTGGACGATCTCGGCGCGCGGGTCGAAGACGACGCGGAAGCCGCGGTCGTGCGCACGCCGGCAGAGGTCGACGTCCTCGCAGAACATCGGGTAGCGGGTGTCGAGGCCGCCGAGCGCGCGGAACAGTTCGCCGCGGATCGCGAGGCAGCAGCCGCTGACCCAGTCCGTATCCTGGACGTCGTCGGGCGACGCGTCGAGGCGCAGGTAGTCGCGCGTCCACGGGTTGCCTGGCCAGACCTTCGTCAGCAGCGAGTAGCGGTGGCAGAGCGCGGTGCGCAGGCCGGGGAAGCGGCGGAACGACCGCTGCAGCGACGTCTGCGCGTCGTCGTCCCAGACGCGCGGGCCGACGATGCCGACATCGGCGTGCTCGTCGAGGTGGTGCACGAGCCGCGTCAGCGACTGACGGCGCAGCAGCGTGTCGGGATTGAGCAGCACGAGGTGGCGGCCGTTGGCGCCGGCGAACGCGGTGTTGACGGCCGCGGCGAATGCGACGCTGCGCGCGAGCACGCGGATGCGTGCGCCGGGCACGTGCCGGTGCACGGTCGCGGCGAGGTCCTCGCCGGTGCCGTTCTCGACGATGCACAGCTCGGCGCGCAGGCCCTCGGTCGCGATCGCCCAGGTGGCGAGACAGTGTTCGAGCAGCGCCAGCGAGTGGTAGTTGACGATCGCGACGGTGAGGTCGACGACCGGTCGGGCGGTCGTCGCCGCGACCACCGGTGGAACGTTTAGGTCGGTCATCGCGCGGCCTCCGCGTAGACGTGCTCGACGGCGCGCGCGCAGCGTTCGCGGCCGAACCGTTCGTGGGCGAACGCGCCGGCCGCGCGGCCGAGCGCGGCGCGGCGCGCGGGATCGTCGAGCAGCTCGCCGACCAGCGCCGCGGTCGCCGCGAGATCGCCGGTGGGCGCGAAGTGGCCGGTCACACCGTCCTGCAGCGCGTCGACGAGACCGCCGCGCGGCCAGGCGACGACCGGCACACCGGCCGCCTGCGCCTCGAGCACCGTGCGGCCGAGGCCTTCGGCGACGTCCGGCAGGTGGACGAACAGGTCGAGCTGCGCGTAGGCGCGTTCGGGATCGGGGCCCGCCGGCAGCCAGGTGACGCGATCGCCGAACGCCGCGCACTGCGCGCGCAGCGCCGCCGCGTAGGCGCCGTGGCCCGCGACCTCGGCACCCATGACGACCAGGCGCACGGAACGCTCGACGGCGAGCCGCGCGAACAACCCGATCACGTGATCGAGACCCTTGCCGGGCGCGATCCGCCCGACCCAGCCGATCGTCGGCACGGGCGCGGCGGCGGCGATGCGCGGTGCGAAGCGCGCGAGGTCGAGGCCGTTGGGGATCACGTAGACGTGTTCGCGCGGGCCGACGCGTGCGGCGACCGGCGACGAGATCGCGATGACGCGGTCGGCGCAGCGGCGGACCAGGCCGAACAACGCGCGCTCGATCGGCTTCGGCCGCAGTTCGAGTTCGCGCACGTGCCAGACGAGCTTGCAGCGCGTGCGGCGGCAGTGCCACGCGGCCGCGAGCCCGGCCAGCGCCTCGACCGACGTGTTGACGTGGATGACGTCGGGCTGCAGGCGTGCGAACAGGCGCAGCAGCCGCCAGACGCGCAGCGGCGCCTTCGCCAGCCACGCGGCGTGCCAGCGCGGATCGCGCGTGTTCTTCAGCTTCTTCAGCGGCACGACGTGCACCGGCACGAGCATGCGGCGGTAGCGATCGGCGAACGGCCCATCGTGCGGCACGACGACGTGTGGATCCCAACGTTCGCGATCCAGCGAGCGCACCAGCTCGAACAGGCTCGCGTCGGCGCCGCCGAGTTCGTCGGTCGCGCTGACGTAGACGACGCGCTGCCTCATCGCGTCACCGCCTTGCGGTTGTCGCCGCGGACGATGCGGTAGCAGCGCAGCGCGCCGTCGACGAGGTTCGCGCAGAGCCGCGCGACCTGGCCGCCGTGCGCGGTGTGGTCGAAGGTCGGACGCGGCGCGAGGCCGAGTTCGCGCTTGTAGGCGAAGTCGCCGGCGAGCGCGTCGATCTCGTCGAGGCCGCGCGGCAGCTCGTTCAGCAGCTGGTGGTAGAACACCTGGCGACCGAGGTCGAGGTTGGCGTGCGTGCGATCCCAGCCCGACAGGAAGGCCTGCAGGCGCCGGGCGTGGACGAACGACAGGCAGCTCGCGACGTAGCGATCACCGGCGCGCAACAGCGTCAGGCGCAGGCCGCGGGCCGACGTCTCGCGGGCCAGCGCGCGGAAGAACGTGCGCGTCGTCGCCGACGGCCGCGCCGCGGCCATGCCCTTCGCGACCAGCCGCGCCTCGTGCAGGCGCAGGCAGGCGTCGAACAGCGCGTCGTCGGCGACGTCGGTGTCGAGCCATTCGGCGCCGGCCTTGGCGATGTTGCGGCGGTACTTCGCGAGTTCGCGGCGATGTCCGCCCGCCAGCGAGGCGAGCCAGTCGTCGAGCCCGCCCGGGTGCTCGCGGACGAACGTCGCGGGACCGGGCGTGGTCGTGAAGCCGCCCGTCGCCGGTTCGTCGCTGGCGTCGGCGGCGCTGCGGTGCAGTTCGATGCGGCGATCGGGGAACAGTCCGGCGAGCGCCGCGCGCCAGCCGCTGCGCGGCGTCCCGTCGAGCCAGCGCGGCCGGTAGCCGTAGCCGAGCTCGGCCATCGGCCAGCCGAGCTGCGACAGGCCGGGCGAACCCGTCCGCCAGCTGGCGCGGCCGTGCTGCAGGGTGACCAGGCCGACCGGCGCGTCCTTGACGTCGTGCAGCGTCACGTGCACGAGCCGGTCGTCGCCGAGCGCCTGGGCCGTGGCGCGATGCCAGGCGAGGCTCGCGGCGAACGGTCCCGGGTCGACGGCTTCGGTCGCCTCGGCGAGGCGCCAGCCGTCCGCCGAGGGCACGATCCGGGCACGGGCGATCCGGTCGGGGCTCACGGTCGCGGCTCCGGGGGCTTCTCGAGCACCAGCGTCTTGCGGTAGTGCCGGTAGTTGGCGAACGGCGGGTCGTCGTGCAGCTCGGCGCGCCAGCCGGCGCGTGCGAACGTGCGGCGCAGCGCCTCGACGTCGAACCACAGGATGCTCGTGCGGCGTGGCCGCAGCCGGTTCCGCAGGTGGCCGAGCACGCGCTGCGGCCACGGCCGGTCACGCTGCAGCAGCTCGAAGAAGCGCGTCTGGCAGCGTTCGTCGGGCAGGCTGCCGAGCAGCAGCCGGCCGCCCGGGCGCAGCACGCGGTCGAGTTCGGCGATCGCCCGCTGCGCGTAGGCATGGTCCGGCAGCGACAGCAGGACGTTGAAGCAGACGACCCGATCGAAGCTCGCCGTGGCGAACGGCAACGCGGCGGCCTCGGCACAGGCGAAGCGCAGTTGCGCGCTGGCGTGGCGCTGCGCCGCCTCGGCGGCGAGGCGGGCGCTGAAGTCGACGCCGACGACGCTGCCGGCGCGCGCGGCCCATTGCGACGTCAGCGTGCCGCTGGCGCAGCCGACGTCGAGCGCGCGTTCCTCGCCGCGCAGCGCGAGCCAGTCGCCGAGCGCCCGGCCGAGGCGCGCGAAGTCGTCGTCGGGGACGAGATGACCGGTCGAAGCGAGGCGCGGATCGCGCCCGGCCCAGTCGTCGTAGATGGCGCGCCATTCGGCGAGGGTCGGCATGGTCAGCTCCTGATCTCGCGCAACCAGCGCGCGAGTTGCAGACGGCGGGTGGCGAGGCGGTCCGCCGCGGCGAGCGGCCGGCGGCGTGGTGCCGGGACGAGCACGACCGGCTGGTCGCTGCGTTCGCCGAGCGGCAGCGCGAACTCGCCGTGGACGGCGACGGTCGGCTGGCCTGCGCGTTCGACGAGCAGGGGCGCTCGGCCGTCGACGCGACCGCGCAGCGCGTCGCCGTGCAGCGCGACGTGCGGCGGCTGTGCCGCACGTTCGCGGTAGAAGGCGTGCAGATCGCCGAGCGTCGGCTGCCACAGCCGCCCGGTGTCGCCCCGCGCCCGCGCCGCGATCGCCGGCAGCAGCTCGGGGCAGCGCTCGAGGTCGTCGATCGGATGGCCGTAGAACACCGCGCATTCGCCGCGCGCGAAGCTCTCGCGCCAGGCGTCGGCGAACCAGGCGTGCACGGCCGCGCGGTCGGCCCCGGCGGCGAACAGCAGCGCCGGGCAGACCGGGTGGATCGGCACCTGCCACGGCTCGTCGGCGGTTCCTGCGAGCGGGCCCGGCACGTCGTCGTGGACGCGCGCGAACTCGGACGACCAGCGCAGCCCGAGCGCGCGCAGCGCGGCGTCGAAACCGCGGTTCCAGGTGCCGAACGGCGCCGCGACGGCGTCGGCGAGCACGCCGTGGCCGCCGAGCACCGCGAGCGAGCGGCGCAGGTTGTGTTCGTTGCGCGCGCGGGAGCGGTAGGTGTAGTGGCGATAGCCGTGGCTCTGCACCTCGTGGCCCGCGCCCTGCATCGCCGCGATCGTGTCGAGGCCGCCGTTGCGGCCATGGCGCGCGACGTCGACGAACCAGGTGGCGCGTAGGCGCGCGGCGGCGAGCGCGGCCAGCGTTGCCATGGTCGCGTCGCGCCGGAAGCTGTCGGCGTCGATGCGGATCGCGAGCCCCGCGTCGTGGCCGACCGGCAGATGCGCGAGGCGGACGAACGGCCGGTGCGCCGCGAACGCGAGCGCGCGCAGCGTCGCCTCGACCCAGCGGCGCAGCGCGCCGTGGTCGACCGTGGCCAGCACTTCGCGCGGGGCGCGGCCGCCGGGCGAGGGCAGGGCGCGGAGGTGCGCGGCGGGGCGGAGCAGACGGTCTGCGGCGGGCAGCGCGGCGCGCACGACGCGCGGCCCGGCGGTGACGTGGGCGCTCCAGGCCGGCCCGACCAGCGCCGTGGCGCCATCGGCGAGCAGGCGCGCGACCTGCCGGCGCAGGGCCGGCGAACGCGTTCCCGCGGCGTCGGGCAGGAACAGCGACGACGGCGACGTGGCTGCCTCCAGCCCGCAGGTCGGCAGCCCGCTGCGCTGCAGCAAGGCATGCCAGTACGGGGCCGTTCCCGCCGGAACGGCGACTGCGATGGGGGTGCCGGTCATACGTTCTCGGTCTGCCGGTCTCGCTGGGCCGTGCGCTGGCGCGGCCGCTTGGGGGGCGAACTCGGCAGGACGATGTCCTTCTCGGTCTTTTCGGCGACCGGCGGCCGGTGCTTGAGCGCCGATGGCATCGCGGCCAGGCGCCACAGCACGATCGCCGAAGCGACGCCCGCGCCGAGGCTGGCCTGCCATCCGACGTGACCGGACGGCAGCAGCAGCAGCGCGGACAGAGCGGGAACCAGGGCGCACAGGACGACCGTGCGGCTGACGCGGCGGTGGGTGTGGCCCTGACCGAGCAGCCGGTGGTGGATGTGTTCGCGATCGCCGCAGGCCGTCGCGATCAGCCGCCGCCGCAGCGTGACCGGGCCGGCGGCGCTGGCGCGCCGGAAGCGCCGCACGAACGACTGCGTCGAGTCGAGCAGCGGCACCGCGAGCGCGCACAGGCCGGCGACCAGGAACAGCGCGGTGGCGCGCTTGGTGCAGCCGTTCGCCGAGATCGCGGCGAGCAGGAAGCCGAGCTGCAGCGAGCCGGAGTCGCCGAGGAAGATGCGCGCCGGTTCGCGGTTGTGCAGCAGGAAGCCCGCGGCGGCGCCGGCGACGGCGAGGAACGCGACCGCCGAGGTGCTGTCGCCCATGCCGTGCGCGACCAGCGCCAGCGCGAGGCTCGCCGCGAGCGAGAGGCCCGAGCCGAGTCCGTCGACACCGTCGACCAGGTTGACCGCGTTGGTGCACGCGAGCACCCACGCCAGCGTCGCGACGGAGCCGAGCACCGCGCCGAGCTGGTAGCGGCCGAACGGCAGTTCGAGGAATTCGATGCGCACGCCGCCGAGCACGATCAGGCCGCCGGCGACCGCGAGACCGGCGAGCTTCGTCGACGGCGCGATCGGCCGGATGTCGTCGCGCGCACCGAGCACGCAGACGCCGACCGTCGCCACCAGGATCGCCGCCATCGGTCGCAGCTCGGCGAGCGCTTCCGGGTGCATGCCGGTCAGCAGCGCGAAGCCGATCGGCAGTGCGGTGAGCACGCCGGCGAGCACCGCGACGCCGCCGAGCCGCGGCGTCGGCGCGCGGTGGACGTGGCGGCCACCGGGCACGTCGATGGCGCCGAGGCGGTGGGCGAGCCGACGCGCGGAGAAGCCGGCGAGCGCGGCGACCAGCAGCGCGATCGCCGCGGTCAGCAGCAGCACGGGCAGGTCGCCCTGCCAGGCCGCGAACAGCATGCCGAACAGGTCCCTCATCGGGTCCCCCGCAGTTGCACGAACAGCTGCGTGACGACCGGTTCGGCGCCGTCGGTGGCCTGCAGCGCGATGCGCAGCCGGGGCTCGCCCGGCAGCGTGACGCGGTGCACGGTGGTGCGCGTCTCGTCGAGCGTCAGCGAACGTTCGTCGAACGCGATCGCGAGCTGCGTCGGCCGATCGGTGTGCACGACCAGGTCGGCCGGCGCATCGGGCAGCAGGGCGTCGCACCACAGTTCGTCGCCCGGCCGCAGCGGCACGCCGGTGCGCGGGCGATCGCGCCGCGCCGGTTCGGCGGTCGTCCAGCACAGCGCGTCGGCCGGCACCGTCGCGCCGGTCCGCAGGTCGACCGGGTGGGGGGGCACGGTCACGCTGCCGAGCGGGAAGAACGCGCCGCCGCGGAAGTCGAGCGTCAGGTCGTAGCGGCCGGGCGGGAACGCGCCGAGGTGCAGCGTGTGCCGCCAGCGGTCGTCGGTCGCGTCGAACGGCCGGAACAGCGCGGCGCCCGGGCCCTCGCAGCGCAGCACGAGCGGCACGGCATCGACCTGCCGATCGCGCGCGAACGTCAGCTCGACCGGCACCGCGAGTTCGCCGGCGTCGTCGCTGCGGTCGACGCTCGCCTCGACCAAGCGGATGCCGTCGGCGACCGTCAGCATCGCCGGCTCGGCACCGCGCAGGCGGGCGAGCACGGCTTCGCGGGTGCCGAAGTCGCCGCGGCGCGCCATCAGGTCGGCGAACGACCGCGACACCGCCGCGTCCTGCGGCAGCAGCATCGCCAGCAGCTCGCCGGACGGCACCTGCGTGTAGAGCGCATCGAGGTCGCTGCGGAGCTGCTGCGCGCTGCAATGCGGCAGGTGTTCGGCGAGGCGGTGCTGCGCCTGCGCCAGGTCGCCGGCGGCGATGCACAGTTGGGCGACGGCGAGGCGGTGGCCCGGCCGATCGGCGGGGTTCGTCCAGCGCAGGCTGGCGTCGAATGCCGCCCGACTGCCGACCTCGTCGCGGCCGAGCAGCGCCTCGCCGAGCAGGCGGTGCGCGCGCGGCGAGAACGGATTGGCCGCCAGCGCGCTGCGGGCGGCCGCGGCCGCCGCGTCGCGATCGCTCACGAGCAGGGCGCGGCCGGCGTCGATCGCGGCGAGGCCATCGCCGACGCCGAACGTCGCGAGGTGCCGTGCGGTCAGCAGCAGCGCGATCGCGGGCATGGCCAGCGCGAGGCCGCGGTGGCTGCGCCGCTGCGCGTTCGTCGCCGCGACCGCCTGCGGCGGCGGCAGCAGACCGGCGACCGCGCCGGCGATCGCCGCGGTCCACAACGCGGTCGCCGGGATCTGCAGGTTGAACTCGACCAGCGCGTGCGTGGCCGAAGCGAGCAGCGCGGCGAGGCCGCCGGCGGCCAGCAGCGTGCGTTCGCGGTTGCCCTGCCGGCGGCAGCGCCGCATCAGCACCCAGAAGAAGGTCAGCGTCGCGGCGAGCGCGAGCGCCGCGCCCAGCGCGCCGGTCTCGACCAGCACCTCGAGCAGTTCGTTGTGGACGTGTTCGACGCGGCCGGGGATGGCCGCCGATTGCGTCGCCGGCGACAGATCGCCGTAGGTGCCGAGGCCCGTGCCGAACCACGGGCAGGCGCGCCACAGGGCCAGCGCACCGCGCCAGATGTCGAGTCGCGAGCCGCTCGCCTGCAGTTCGCCGGTGGCCGCGGCGAAGCGGCTGGCAAGGGTCGCCGGCAGCAGCCACAGGCCGACCGCCACCGCCGACAGGCCGCCGGCCACGGCGATCCAGGTGGCCTGACGCGCCGAGCGCACGGCGAGCAGCGGGAACGCGAATCCGCCGACCGCCAGCGACAGCAGCGCGCCGCGCGACGCGGTGGCGACGACGCCGAGCACGAGTCCGCCGAGCACCGCGGCGAGCGCCAGCAGGCGCGCCGGCGCGGCCTGGCGGTGGCGCAACGCGGTCCACAGGCCGAGGCCGACCAGCGTCGCCATCACCAGCAGGTTGGCGAAGTGGTTGCGGTTGACGAAGGTTCCGACCAGCACCGTGCGGGTCTGTTCGGCATCGAGCAGCGGCAGCGCACCCTGTTGGGCGGCGACACCGTAGAGCGTGGCCGCCGCCGCGAACCCGACCAGCGCGGTCGCGCCACGGCGGGCGCTGCGGCAGGTGCCGACGAGCGTGGTCGCGGCGATGGCGACCGCGGCCAGGGCGAGCAGTTCGCCGAGTCGCACCCAGGTTCGCATCGGCACGAGCGAACCGGCGCCGCCATCGCGATCGCCGAACAGCTCGCGCGCCGCCGGCAGCAGGTGACCGCCGAACGGCAGCAGGGCGATCGCCGCCAGCAGCAGCCAGCCGGCGAACGGCAGGAAGCCCGGGGCGATGCGCGGCGCGCGTCGGAGCGCGCTCGGCCGCGCCACGACGGCGATCGCCAGCAGCGCACAGACGACGGCCAGGATGGCGCGCGGCGTCATCGGCGCGCAACCGAGCGGCAGCGGCGCCGCCAGCAGCAGCAGGACCAGCGCCGTGCGCAGCAGCCGTTCGCTGCGCGGCGTCGGTTCGGCCGTTCGTCCGGCGGCCGGCGTTGCCGCGTCCGGGGTCACCGGAACAGCCGGGCGAACAGGCCGCGGTGGGGTTTGGCCGCGACGGGCAGCGGCGGCGGGATCTCGCCGGCCAGGACGCGCAGCGGGTTGGCGACGAACAGCGCGTGCGCGGCGTCGCGACCGACCAGCCCGGTGACGGCGCGGAACGCCTCCTGGACGAGCGGCGGCCGCTTGCCCGGCGAATGCGCATCGGTGGCGACGACGTGCGCCGCGCCGGCGCGCAGCAGCTGCTCGGCGCAGGCGCGGATCGGCTCGCCGAACGCGCCGGTCAGGCTGCCCGCGGTCAGCTGCAGCAGGGCACCGGCCTGCAGCCAGTCGCTGGCGAGTTCGGGCTTCTTGCGCACCGCGAGGTTGCGCTCGGGGTGCGCGATCATCGGCGTCGTGCCGCCGGCCTGCAGGCGGAACAGGCAGTCGTGCAGCCCCGGCGGCGGCCCCTGGTGCGGCAGCTCGAGCAGCAGGATGCGGCCGTGCCCGTCCAGCGTGACGCCGGGATCGCGCTGCAGCAGCTCCGGGATGCCCTCGTGCATGTGCACTTCGCCGGCGAGCCGGACGTCGAGGTCGATGCCGTCGACGCGCAGCGCCGCGACGAGCCGTTCGTGCGCGTCGCGCGCGGCCTCGCGCGTGACGTCGTAGGTGCCGTCGAACGTGTGCGGCGTCGCGACCACGGTCGCGATGCCTTCCTTGACCGCCTGTCGCGCCATCTCGATCGCGGTGGCGAGGTCCACGGCGCCGTCGTCGACGGCCGGCAGCAGGTGGTGGTGCAGGTCGACGATGCCCATGCATTCGAGCGTCATGCGTCCTCCTCCTCGTCGGTGGCGGCGTCGGCGTCGTTCGACCGGTAGGCGTAGTCGACCGAGTAGTCGCTGTAGCGATGCGCGCGGACGTCGCTGTTGTTGACGACGGCGCCGCTGACGTGGATGCCGGTGGTGTGGAGCTGGGCCAGCGCGCGCCGGGCCAGCGAACGGTTGGTGCGGCAGCTGCGCACGACGAACAGCACCTGTTCGGCGAGCTGACCGATCACGCAGGCATCGCTGACGACGCCGACCGGTGGCGAATCGAAGACCACCAGGTCGTAGGCCGCCTGCATCGCGGCCAGCGCCGGTGCCATGCCGGGGCCGCCGAGCAGTTCGACCGGGTTGGGCGGGATGACACCGCACGGCAGCAGCGTCAGGTTCGCCACCTCAGTGGTGCGCGTCAGGTCGGCGAGCTGCCGCGAGCCGATCAGCAGGCTCGACAGACCTTCGCCGAGCGGTTGGCCGAACGCCTTGTGCAGGCGCGGGCGGCGCAGATCGGCGTCGACCAGCAGCACGCGTTTGCCGCTGCGCGCGAACGCGATCGCCAGGTTGATCGAGACCAGGCTCTTGCCCTCCGAGGGGGCCGCGCTGGTGACCGCGAACGTCCGCAGCCGCGCGTTGCCGCCGCTGAACGCCAGGCTCGTGCGCAGCGTGCGGAACGCCTCCGACAGCGACGAGCGTTCGTCGAGCGTCTCGGCGTCGACGCGCCCGTCGGTCGGCCGCTTGCCGGTCAGGCGTGGCACGATGCCGAGCGTCGCCAGGCCGAGCGTGCGCTGCACGTCGTCCTCGGTCTTCAGCGTGCGGTCGCACAGGTCGACCGTGAACGCGAGCCCGATGGCGAGCAGCAGCCCCGCGAACAGCGCGAGCACGAAGCTCAGCGGCTTGTTGGGTCGGACCGGTCCGCGCGAGACCTCGGCGCCGCCGATGCTGTGGACGTTGGTCTGTTCGGCGCCGTGGATCAGCTGCACCTCCTTGAGGCGCGCCAGCACCGTGTCGTGCAGTCGCCGCGTCGCATCGGCTTCCTCGACCAGGATGTCGTACTGGCTGGTCCGGCCCTCGAGGTCGAGCAGCGCGTGCTTCTGCTCCTCGATGCGCTGGCGGACGTCGCGTTCGCGGCGCTCAGCGCGCTCGACCTGCTGACCGAGGCCGCGATGCACGGCCTCGATCTCGCTGCGCAGCTGCGATTCGAGCGCTTCGATCTTGCTGGTCACGGCCAGCATGCGCGGGTGACGCTGCTTGTAGTTCTGCGCCAGCTGCGACTGCTCGGAGCGCGCTTCGAGGAGCGCCCGCTTGCAGTTGCCGATCACCGGCGAATCGAGCACCTCGGGCAGGTCGCCGTTCCAGTTCGCATCGACGATGCCCGGGGTCACCGACTGCAGCCGGGCGGTCGCGTCGCTGCGCTGGCGCTCGATCTCGGCCAGCTCGTCGCCGAGCTTCTCGAGCCGTGCGGCGACCAGGCTCTTGCGATCGCTGGTCGCGACGATCTCGTTCTCCTGCCGGAACTGCTGCACGGCGCGATCGGCGGCGAGCAGCTTCTCCTGCAGGTCGCCGGCGTCCTTCTCGAGCTTGTGCAGCGCCTCGCTGCTGGCGTTCTCGATGCGTTCGAGGCCGTTCTGCACGTAGGCCTCGACCAGCGCCTCGGCGGCGCGCGCGGCGACCGCCGGGTCCGGGTGGTCGACGACGACGTCGACGAGGCGGCTCTTCGGCACCGGCTGGATCTGCCGCAGGCGCAGGAACTCGTCGAGCGCGTCGTGGTCGGGCCGTTCGTAGGTGCCGCGGTCGGCGGTGTCGAGCAGGTCCAGAGCGGCGAGCGCGACGGCCCGGCTCTCGAGGATCTTGTACTGCGTCGAGTAGTAGTCGTCGGTACCCGTGCCGAGCTGGTAGATCTCCTGGAACGACGTCGGATTGGCGTTGTGCCGTTCGATCAGCACGCGCACCTTGGCGCGGTGGTAGGGCGTCGCGGTCAGCGTCAGGAACGCGGTCGCGATCATGACGATCGCCACCGTGACGACGATCAGCCAGCGCTGCGCGGACAGCACGCGCAGGAAGTCGCGGACGTCGAAGTGCCCGACGGCGTGCGGCGACGGCAGGGTCCTAGGCGTGGTCATCGCACCCCGTAGCTGACGTGGAACAGGCCGCGGATGAACGACGACAGCCCGCGCGTGAAGCGCGCCCCGCCGCTCTCGTTGAGCACGAGCACGTCGTCGGCCTGCATCAGCCGGTCGGGCAGCGTGCCGGCGGCGACGGCGTCGAGATCGATCGGGATCGTGATCCGGCCTTCGGGCGTCGTGCGGATCAGCGTCGTCACCGACGGGGTCGCGGTCTCCTTGAGGCCGCCGGCCAGCGCGATTGCGCGCAGCAGCGTGATCTCGCCGCGCAGCGGGAAGGCGCCGCCTTCGTTGACCTCGCCCATGACGAAGAACATCGCCGCCTGCGGAACGTGCACGACGTCGCCGTCCTCGAGCACGCAGTTGGCGGACAGGTCGCCGCGTTCGACGAGGTCGACGAGGTCGATCTTGAGCAGCCGCGGCAGCGCAGGCGTGACCTCGACCTCGACGGCGCCGGTGCGCGCGTTGGCGTTCGCGATCGCGACGTCGCCGCCGTGTTCGCGCATCACGTAGACCGCGGAACCGGCCTTGTCGCTCGGTCCGCCGGCGCGCGCCAGCGCGTCGACCAGCGTGGTCGAGTTGTCCTGCAGGAAGAACGAGCCGGGCTCCTTCACCGCGCCGAGGACGGTGATGCGCCGCGCCTGGTGTTCGGCGACGACGACCGACACGGTCGGGTTGACGAGGTAATCGGCGCCGAGCCGCGCGGCAACGTCGGCCTGGACCTCCTCGACGGTCAGTCCGGACGCGGGAACCTTGCCGATCAGCGGCAGCTGGATCGCGCCTTCCTGCGACACGCGCGTCCGCAGCAGCTTGCTCTTGCCCGGCTCCTCCAGCTCGTAGACCTCGATCTCGAGCACGTCGCGGGCACCGATGCGGTACTCGGTCTGCGCCGGGCGCATCAGGTGCGCCGGATCGAACGCCGTGGGCGCGCTGCGTGGCTCGGTCTGCAGCAGCATCGCGCGGTCGTTGACCGAGGCGACCGACGAGCATGCGGCGAGCAAGACCAGGCCGAACGACGCGAATGCGCGCCGCGCCGGCTGTCGCTGGAGGGAATCGGGGGTCACGGTTGGGGGGCTGGTGACGGGATCTGCTGCGCAGGCGCACCGGCGGGGGAGCCGGCGCGCCGCGACGGGCGCGGGCTAGCGACGGACGCCGAGCGCGGCGCCGGAGACCGGGTTCTCCGAGCCGCCACCGCCGCTGTTGCTGGCGACGACCGGCACGGCGACCGCTGCGGCGGCGCCGCCGCCGATCACGGCCCACGTGCCGAGCCCGAGGCCGGGCGTGGCCACGGGTGCCGGCAGCGCCGTCGCCGCGCCACCCGGTGCCGCCGGGACCTGGCCCGGGTTCTGCGCCCGGCCGGCCGGTCCCTGGGGCAGCACGATGTCGAGGCTCTTGACCGTCGCGTCCTTCGCGACCGTCAGGTCGAGCCGCAGGTCGTCGCGGACGATCAGCGAGTAGGCGCCCGCCTTCAGTTCGGGCGTCGTGTACGAGCCGTCGGCGGCGCTCTTCACCGTGCCGACCGTCTTGCCCGTGTTGTCCAGGATCGTCATGGCGTGCTCGGCGACCGGCTTCTTCGTGCCGTTGGCCAGCACGTGGCCACGCAGGGCACCCGGGGCGATCGCAACGGTCTGCACGATCGCCGCGACCGGCTTGGTGCGGGCGACGCTGGCGTCGGCCGGGGCCTTCTGGGCGGTGAGACCGGCGGTGGCGAGCACACACGCGGCGACGAACTTCGAACGATGTTGCAAGGCTCCTCTCCTCTGGACGGGTCCGGTCTGGTGACCGGAGACGTCTTCGGCCGGGCGGCGAAGTTCGCTTGAGCAGAAGGCATGACATCGGCGTGGCGAGGGCGCGGACGCTTGCAAGCACGCGGTCGGACCGATCGCATGGCGCCGTGCACGAAGCCCCCCAGCCATCGCCGCCGCCGCCGCCGCCCCGGTCGCCGCTCGCCGCCGAACTGGCGCGATTCGCCGCATTCGGCACGACGACCGCCGTCGGCGGGCTGGACTGCGGCGAAGGCGTCCGCGTGCCGGTCTACACCAACGAGTTCTGGACCAGCGGCCAGCGCGAAGGGCACAGCCTGCACGAGATCAGCTACCGCGCGTGCTTCAAGCCGTCGCTGCCGGCGTTCTTCATCGAGCGCCTGACGCGGCCGGGGGATCGCGTGTTCGATCCGTTCATGGGCCGCGGCACGACGCCGCTCGAAGCGGCGCTGCAGGGTCGCGTGCCGTGCGGCAACGACGTCAATCCGCTGTCGGCGATGCTGGTGCGGCCGCGCCTCGCGCCGCCGGCGCTGACCGCGGTGGCGGCCCGCCTCGCCGAACTCGACCTGGCCTGGGACGGCCCGCTCGACGACGACCTGCTGGTGTTCTTCCACCCCGACACGCTGCGCGCGATCGCCGCGTTGCGCGACCGCTTCCTGCGGCGCGCGGCGGACGGCACGCTCGACGCGGTCGACGACTGGCTGCGCATGGTCGCGGTCAACCGGCTGACCGGGCACTCGCCGGGCTACACGCTGCCGCCCAACCAGGCGACCTCGCCCGATGCGCAGCGCAAGATCAACGCCAAGCGCGACCAGACGCCGCCGCCGCGCGACGTGCGGGCGATCCTGCTGAAGAAGTCCAAGGCGCTGCTCGCCGACGTCGGCCCGCTGTGGCGCAGCGCCGCCGCCGACGTCGCGCGCGACGCGATCCTGACCACCGGACCGGCCAGCAGCGTGCCGCAGCTCGCGACCGCCAGCGTGCAGCTCGTGGTCACGTCGCCGCCGTTTCTCGACGTCGTGCAGTACGCAGCCGACAACTGGCTGCGCTGCTGGTTCTGCGGCATCGACGCCGCGGCCGTGCCGATCACGATGGCGCGGACGGTGCCGGCGTGGCAGGCGGCGATGCGCGAGGTGTTCGACGAACTGCACCGCATCGTACGGCCCCGCGGCCACGTCGCGTTCGAGGTCGGCGAGGTGCGCGGCGGCAAGGTGCGCCTCGAGGAGGCGGTGCTGCCGGTCGCGGTCGATGCCGGCTTCGCCGCCGAGCTGGTGATGGTCAACGCGCAGGAGTTCACCAAGACCGCCAACTGCTGGGGCATCGACAACAACGCGCGCGGCACCAACACCAACCGCATCGTGCTGCTGCGGCGGCCGTGAGGCTCGCACCCGTCACCGCGCGCCGTCGCGCAGCGCCTTCTTCGTGATCTTGCCCGAGCCGGTTCGCGGCAGCGCGGCCAGGAATTCGACGCGCCGCGGCGCCTTGTAGTGGGCGATGCGATCGCGGCAGAACGCGATCAGCTCGTCGGCGCCGGCCGTGACGCCCGGTCGCAGCACGACGGCGGCGGTCACGCGTTCGCCCCAGACCTCGTCGGCAACGCCGTAGACCGCGCATTCGAGCACGGCGGGATGCGCGTAGAGCACGTTCTCGACCTCGACCGAGTAGACCGCCTCGCCGCCGGTCTTGATGACGTCCTTCTTGCGATCGACGATGTCGACGTAGCCGTGCGCGTCGATGGTCGCGAGGTCGCCGGTGCGCAGGAAGCCGTCGGCGTCGCACGCCGCGGCCGGCGCCGCGGGGTTCTGCCAGGAGCCCGGCGTGACGGTCGCGCCGCGCACGCGGATCTCGCCGACGGTGCGCGCGTCGGCCGGCACCGGTGCGCCGCGCTCGTCGACGACCTGCAGCTCGACGCCGCCGAACGGGCGCCCGGTCTTGCACTTCCAGTGCAATTGCCGCTCGGACGGCAGGCGCTGCAGCTCCGGCGTCAGCAGGCTCAGCGTCAGGTACGGGCTCGTCTCGGTCATACCGTAGGTCTGCACGTAGTCGCAGCCGAACGTCGCGAGGATCGCGCGCACGACGTCGGGCGCGATCGGCGCGCCGCCGCTGAGCATGACGCGCAGCGCGTAGTGGCGCGCGGCGGCGTCGGGCTCCTTGACCATCAGGTTCAGCATCGTCGGCACGAGGTTCGTGATCGTGATGCGTTCGGCGGCGAGCAGGTCGAGCGCCGCCGCGGCGGTGAAGTGCGGCAGGAAGACGTGCAGGCCGCCGACCGCGGTGATCGCGAAGGTCGCCCAGGCGTCGGCGAGGTGGAACATCGGCGCGATGTGCGCCCAGCGATCGGCGCCGTCGAGCGACAGCTCGCGCACCGCGGTCAGCGCGTGCGTGCAGACGTTGCGGTGCGTCAGCACGACGCCCTTCGGCGCGCCGGTGGTGCCGCTGGTGTAGTAGATGTGCGCCGGATCGTCGTCGCCGACGCGCGCGGCGGCGAACGGGGCGCGACGGGCGCCGTCGTCGCCCAGCGTCGCGACGGTGGCGATGCCGCCGGGCAGGCTCGCCGCGAGCGCCGCGGCGCGTTCGGCGTGCGCGTCGTCGTGCAGCAGCAGGCGGGCCGCGGCGTGGTCGAGGATCGCCTGCTGTTCGCCGACGGCGAGGCGGGTGTTCAGCGAGACGAGGATCGCGCCGGTCGCCGCCGCGGCGAAGTAGGCGAGCAGGTGGTCGATGCCGTTCTGCATCAGGCAGGCGACGCGGTCGCCGGGCCGCACGCCGCGGTGGTGGAGGCCCGCCGCCAATGCCTGCGCGGCCCGCAGCGTCTCGCCGTACGTGAGCGCGCGAGGGCCTTCGCGCAGCGCCGGCAGGGTCGCGCCGCGCGCCGCGGCTCCGCTCAGGAAGTCCCAGACGTTCACGCCGAGCGGTGTAGCGCCCCGCCCACCCCGTGTCGCGGTCGTTGTGTCGCCGGCCCGCGGTCGCTCCAATCGGCGCGCCGATGTCCGACGTCCCGCCGCCCCCGCCGCCCGAACCGGCGCCGCCGCTCGAGCTGCGGGTCCTGTTCCGCGACGAGTCGGTCGTCGCGGTCAGCAAGCCGAGCGGGCTGCTGGTGCACCGCGACCAGAACCACCCCGACGAGCCCGCCGCGCTGCAGGTCGTGCGCGACCAGATCGGCGCGTTCCTCTACCCGTTCCATCGCCTCGACCGGCCGACGTCCGGGATCCTGCTGTTCGGCCTGTCGTCGGCCGCGGCCGCGGCCTGGCAGGCGGCGCTGGCGCATCCGGATGCCCACAAGGACTACCTCGCGCTGCTGCGCTGGCCGGGCAGTGACCGTTCGCTGCCGGACGCGTGGTCGTGCACGCGACCGCTCAGCGACGAGAAGGACGTGCCGCGCGAGGCACGCACCGACTTCGCGCTGCAGGCGCCCTTCCACCGTTGCGCCCTGGTGCGGTGTCGGATCTTCACCGGCCGCTACCACCAGATCCGCCGCCACGCCAACCACTCCGGGCGCCACGTGCTCGGCGACTCGACCCACGGCAAGGGTAGAATCAACGCGTGGTTTCGGGAACGCTACGGCCTGGCGCGGCTGTTCCTGCACCTGGAGCGGATCGTCCTGAGGCACCCGATCTCGGGCGAACCCTTGGAACTGGTCGATCCCATGCCGATGGAATTGACCGCTGTGCTCGACAAGCTGCGCGCCGACGGAACCTCCGCGTGACCACGTTCGCCCTCGTCTCCCTCGTCAACGACCGCGCGCAGTTCGCGAACTGCCAGGCCTCTCTGCGCAGCCAGGTGCCGAAGATGCCCGAGTGGCTGATGGTCGAGCCGAACACGCGCGGCTGGAACGCCGCCCAGGGGCTCAACCACGGCATCGAGACGGTCGCGGCCGACTGGGTGATCTGTGTCCACCAGGACGTGCTGTTCCCGCCCGGCTTCTGGCAGCAGCTCACGATGGCGCTCGCCGCGCTCGGCGACGACGTCGGGCTCGCCGGCATCGTCGGCTGCGAGCGCTCCGGGCGCTTCCGCGGCCACATCGTCGATCCCAACGGCCACTGCTTCTGGCCGTCGCTGCCGCACGACGTGCTGACGCTCGACGAGGTGCTGATCGCCGTCCGCAAGCGCAGCGGCCTGCGGTTCTGCGAGGACGTGCCCGGGTTCCACTGCTACGGCGCCGACCTCTGCTTCGAGGCGGACAAGCGCGGGCTGCGCGTGGTGGCGATCGACGCCCCGCTGGTGCACCTGTCGACCGGCAAGCTCGACCAGAGCTACGAGCGCGCGTCGCAATGGCTGCTGGCCAAGTGGGGCGAGCGCTACGGCCACCTGCTGCCGATGCCGACGATCATCGTCCAGGACAAGGCGCGCTCGGGGCTGTTCCGCCAGCTGGTCTACCGCCTGCGGCGCCGCACCGACCACCGTTCGCGCAATCGCAACGTCTGCCCGGCCGCGCCGTGCGCGGCGGACCTGCTCGAACGGGATCGCGGCGCGCCGCGAGCCGGCAGCGGAGCGCGTTCGTGACGCGGCTGCTGGTCGTCGCCTACTACTTCCCGCCGAAGGGCGGCGCCGGCACGCAGCGCTTCGCCAAGTTCTGCAAGTTCCTGCCCGAGTTCGGCGTGGCGCCGGTCGTGCTGGGCGCGGGCGCCGGCGAGCACAACCGCAACGCGCCCACCGACGACCCGAGCCTGCTCGGCGGCATGCGCGCGGACGTCGAGCGCGTCGACGCCGCGGCCAGGCCATCGGCCTCGCAGTGGCTGCGTCGCAAGCTGCGGCTGCACCTCGACGAGGACGAATGGGCGGCCGCTGCCGAGGTCCGTGCGCTCGACATGGCGCAGCGACACCGCGTCGACGCGGTCGTGACGACGTTGTCGCCGTGGGCGAGCTACCGCGTCGGTCTGCGGCTGCAGCGCGAACTCGGGCTGCCCTGGATCGTCGACCTGCGCGACCCGTGGGCCCTCGACGGCTGGCGTTGCTACCGCAGCTTCGTCCATGCGCGCGCCGACCTCGCGCACATGCGCCGCGCGCTGCGCACCGCCGATTGGGTGATCGCGAACGTGCCCGAGGCGCGGCGCGAGTTCATCGCGCTCGGTGCGTCGCCGCAGCGGACCGTCGTGATCCCCAACGGCTTCGACGCCGAGGACTTCGCCGACGTGTCGCGGGCCCGCCACGACGACGGGCGCTGCCACGTCGTGCACATGGGCACCTTCCATCCGGCCGATTCGCGCGAGGGCTTCACGCGCGATCGCCCGTTGCTGCGCCGTCACCGGCAGATCGCGCCGCTGGGCCGCACCGGCTTCTACCTGCTGCACGCGCTGGCGAAGCTGCGCGACGCCGCGCCGGAGCAGTTCGCGCGGCTCGCGGTGCATCTCTACGGCAAGGCCGACGACACGCACCTCGCGCTCGCCGATCGCCTCGGCGTGCGTTCGGCGCTGACCGTGCACGGCTATGTGCCGCACCGCGAATCGATCGCGGCGCTGTGTCGCGCCGACGCGGTGTTCGTGCCGCTGCACGACGTGCCGCCGGGCGAACGCGCGCTGGTCGTGCCGGGCAAGCTCTATGAGGCGTTGGCGAGCGAGCGACCGGTGCTAGCCGCCTTGCCGCCCGGCGATGGCGCGGACCTCGTGCGCCACCTCGACGCGGGCCTGGTCGCGCCACCGACCGATGCCGACGCGATCGCCGCGGCGCTGCGCCGCATCGTCGCCGAGCACGCCACGGGCACGCCGATGCGCGGTTGCGATCGTGCTCGCCTGCTGCCGTTCACGCGTCGCGCGCTGACCGGGCTGCTGGCCGAGGTCGTGCGGGCCGCGGTGGCGCGTGCGCCGGCGGTGGACTGCGTCGATCCATGGCAGGGCCTCGGGATCGTCGCGCCGTGACGGCGGGGTGACCGCGACGTCCGCTCTGGCCGCGCGGCGTGGCGACCGCGATCGCGAAACCGGCCGCCGCCCGCCGGGCTGCGTCAAGCCCAGCGGCCAGGAAAGCGCTTGACAGCGTTTTGGCAGACTACAAGATGCGAGCCGAAGCCTTCCGAAAATCCGGTAATGCCGGAGTTTCGGGACGACGGGCCGCACGCGCGCGGAACGACACAAGCACTTTGATAGAAGCAGATTAGCGCAGTCCGACCGGCGTCCCCAATTTCCGGGGGGCGTAATCTCAAACCTCGAGCCCCGGAGAGAACCTGCTCTCTCCACACGGGACTTCGGAATGAACCAGAAGAAAAAGTTCGCCCTCGCCGGCGGCGGCTACTGCCTCTACGCGCCTCGCTTCCCGCGCTTCCTCGATGCGCCGGGCTTCCCGGACGAAGCGCACATCGCCAACGCAATCCTGCCGTCGGTCTTCTTCCTGTCGTTCCTCGAAGGCACCAGGCCGTTCGCGCTGCAGTTGCGCAGTCAGGCGATGGAGGATGGCCGGCTCGTCGCGCACTACGAGGACGGCAACGGCCTCAAGGTGTCCGAGCGGCGGGTGGTGACGACCGACGATCGCTTCGTCGCCGAACTCGAGTTCCACAACTCGGGCAAGGTCGACCGCGAGATCACCATCGTGCAATGGACGACGACCGATCCCGAAGGGGAGCCGGTCTCGCTCGAGGGCGACAGCTTCCGCATCCGCCGTCTGCTCAAGACCGGCGACACGCCGGAGGTGCCGGCCGACATCCACTACTCCAGCCCCGACTCGAAGGGTGCCCGCTGCCTGCAGGGCTACTTCGCCGAAGGCGGCAGCGACCGCCCCGATTTCGAGGAGACGCCGTGGTACGAGCTCGGCGCGCTGCCGACGCCGCGCGCCAAGCGCCCGATGGAGAAGCCGAGCCCGATCGTGCCGGGCTCGCGCGTCTACGCCGGTCTGTTCCGACCGATCGCGCTGAAGGCCGGCGCCAAGGTCGCCCACCGCTTCGAGGCGAACGTCGTCTTCAAGGGCAAGGGTATGACGTTCCGCGCGCGGCGGCCGGACACCAAGGACGAGAACGGCTGGCAGTCGTTCTGGGAGAAGGTGCCGCGCTTCTCGTGCGACAACAAGGAGCTCGAGCGCGTCGTCCGGCATCGGTTCGAGCTGCTGTTCCTGCTGCGGCAAGGCCACGGCGCGGGCCTGTTCTCGTCGGCGTCGGTCTGCGAGGGCAACGGTCCCTACCACCAGCCGTCGAGCTTCTGCACGCCGGCGATCATGCGCGAGGCGCGCTGGCTGCAGGACCCGACGCTGGCGCGCGGCTGCCTGAAGACGTTCTTCGACAACGTCCACCACAACGGCATGGCGCCCGGCCGCGTCTACATGACCGGCCTCAACAACGCCGACTTCTACCACGCCGACTGGGGCGGTGGCTTCGAAGCGCTCGACGCGATCCACGGCGACAAGGCGACCAAGAAGGCCGTGCTGATGGCGATGCAGCGCTACGTCAAGTGGCTCGCCAACAACCGCGACCCCGAGGGCAGCGGTCTGACGGACATCGTCAACCACTTCGAGGCGGGCCAGGAATTCTCGCGCCGCTACACGGTGATCGACGGCAAGGCCGATCGCGCGATCGAGTTCACCGAGCAGTTCCGGCTCAAGGGCATCGACGCGTCGGTGTTCCGCTACCGGATGGTGAAGTGGCTGCACAGGGTCGCGGAGGAGATTCAGGAGAAGGCCATGGCCAACCGCTTCCAGGCGGAGGCCGAGGTCATCCTGGACACGATCCGCAAGAAGATGTGGGACGACAAGGCGGGGCTCTTCATGGACCTCGACCCCGACAACCGCCGCAAGACCAACGTCAAGGCGGCCGTCGGCTTCTACCCGCTGGCGACCGACATCCCGAACCAGAAGCAGGTCGATCGCATGCTCGACGTGCTGTCGGATCGCAACGAGTTCTGGACGAAGTACCCGGTGCCGAGCATCGCGATCAGCGACTCGACGTTCGACGCGACCGGCCGCTGGAAGGGCACGCGCAAGGGTTGCCCCTGGAACGGCCGCGTCTGGCCGGTCGTCAACAGCCACATCCTCGAGGGCCTGACCTACTGGGCCGAGCGCGGCAACAAGCGCGCGCAGAAGCTCGCCAACGACACTGGTGAAGCCGACGCCCTCGCCGATCTGGG
>CAYMRG010000005.1:25375-28121 GCA_964392555.1 uncultured candidatus Brocadiaceae bacterium | reverse complement strand
CCTCCGCGCGCTTCGGGTCGCCTTCCTTGCCGGACGACGAAATCGGCGCGCTCGGCAGGGGGCGCGTGGTTTCGCTCGGCGGCGAAAGCGGCGTGCTCGGATGCGGCGGTTGGTGAGGGGTGCGGGCTAATAGCCGACCTGCATCTGCAGGCCGTTGCTGACGGCGAGCGTGTCGAACAGGTCGCCGAGCGGGTCGACGACCGCCCACTGCAGGAACAGGTTGTAGCCGACCAGCAGCGGGTCGTTGGGGATGGGCAGCGGCGCCGTGCCGAAGCCCGCGGCATCGACCAGCACCAGCGGGCCGAACAGCAGCGGTCCGCCGAGCAGCAGGTGGCAGACGCCCAGCGGGATGTCGGTCGAGCCTTCGGCGGCGACCTCGACCGCGACGGTGAACGGCATGGCGTGCGTCAGCGTGACGGCGAACGCCGCATTGCCGACGGTCGGCAGGCCGATGCTGGGGCCGAACTCGGGCGTGCCGTTGCTGCCGGCGCAGCCGTGGCCGTAGGGCAGGACGAACGCGAGCGAGCCGTTGACCGGATCGAAGACCCACGGTTCGCGGCCGCTGATGGCGTCATCGCAGGCGTAGAACACGCGCGCGCCGATCGCGCGGAACTCGCCGAAGGCGACCGCGCCGTGGTTGCCGGTGCCGTAGTTGCTCACGCGGACGGTGTTGGCCGCCGTGCCGTCCGAGGCCCACAGCTGCAGGCCGCGCGTCGGCTCCGTGGCGCCGAACAGGAGCTGGCTGCCGCCGAGCATGCTGACCAGCGTGCCGGAGACCGGACCGCTGCCCTGGCCGGGATGGACGTCGGCGACCAGCTGCGTGCCGGCGAACGTGCCGTCCGTGCGCCACAGCTCCTGACCCGTGCCCGACAGGTCGTCGAAGAGGAAGAACAGGCCCGCGTTCGTCCAGGTCAGGTCGGTGAACGGCTCGAGCTGGCTGGGATCGCCGCTGCGCAGCAGCAGTGCGCCGGTGCCGGGCCCGTAGCTGACGTAGAGGTGCTTCTGGTTGGAGTGCGTCGCCGAGAAGTAGACCTCGCCGTTGCTGCCGGGGGTGATGAAGTGCGGCCAGGTCGAGAGCACGCCGGGCCAGAGATCGAGCACCTGCGTGTTGGCGGCGGTGCCATCGGTCGCCCACAGCTCGACGCCGTAGTTCGGGTGGCCGGCGGCGAAGAACAGGCGGTTGCCGACCGCGACCATCTCGTGCGGGTTCGAGCCCTGTGAGCCGGGATTGAGGTCGAGCACGAGGTGCGTGCCCGCGGTCGTGCCGTCGGTCACCCACAGCTCGCTGCCGTTCGTGCCGTCGTTGGCGGCGAAGAACGTCTGCGCGCCGACCGTCGTGAAGTTCTCGCTGAGCAGCGGGAAGCTGTCGCTGATCCCGGGGCGGATGTCGAGCAGCTCGAACGTGCCGGCCGGCGTGCCGTCGCTGACCCAGAGTTCGCGGCCATCGGTGGCCGACATGCCCGAGAACACCACCTTGTTGCCGAGCGTGCAGAGACCGCGCGGCGCCACGGCGGGAATCGCCGACGTGAGCTGCGTGCTCGTCTGCGTCACGCCGTCGACGAGGAACAGCTGGTTGCCACCGGGGACCAGCCCATCGAAGAACACGTCCCCGGCGCGCTCGGCGCGGTAGGCGACGTTGATGCCGCCGGCGCCCGGATTGAGGTCCCCGAGCTGGACCGTGCCGGTCGGCGTGCCGTCGGTGGCCCACGTCTCATTGCCCTGCGAGTTGGTGCCGGCGGCGAACCAGACGCGCGTGCCGAGTTCGCTGAACAGCTCCGGCGTCGAATCGGCGATCGGCGCGTTGGTGTCGGCCAGCAACTGCGTGCCGACCGCCGTGCCGTCGGTGATGCTCGGCTCGACGCCGGCATTGCCGAACAGGCCGGTGAACAGCACCTGGTTGCCGAACGCCGCGATGACCTCGGGCGACGAGCCGGTGATGCCCGGCACGAGGTCGCCGACGAGGCCCGTGCCCGCGACGGTGCCGTCGGTGTGGAACATCTCGTCGCCGACGCCGGTGCCGGTCGCGCCGAACCACAGTTCGCCGTTCACCGGCGCGAACGCGGCCGGGAACGAGCCGCCGGTGCCCGCGAACAGATCGCCGAGTTCATAGGTGCCGGCGACGGTGCCGTCGGTGCGCCACGGTTCGCGGCCGTTCGGGCCGGTCGCGGTGAAGACCAGCACGCCCTGCACCGGCGTGAACAGGTCCGGGTCGCTGTTGACCGTGCCCGGCTTGATGTCGCGCAGCAGCGTCGTGCCGGCGACCGTGCCGTCGGTGACGTAGAGCTCACGGCCGACGCCGGGCCCGTCGGCAGAGAACACGGCCAGGCCACCGACCGCCGTGAACGACGTCGGCAGCGAGCCGGCGGTGCCGGGCTGGATGTCCGCCAGCTCGAACGTGCCGGCCGACGTGCCGTCGCTGACCCACGGTTCGCTGCCGTTGCCGAGCGAGGCGCGGAACAGCAGCCGGTTGCCGAGCGCCGCGAACTCCTGCAGGCTCGTGCCGGCACCGCCCGGCGTCAGGTCCGCGACCAGGTTCGCAACGCCCGTCGTCGGGTCGTAGACCCACGGTTCATTGCCGTCGTTGCCGTTGTTGGCGCCGAAGAACAGGCGATTGCCGACCGCGGTCAGCTGGTGCGGCGAACTGCTGCCATTGCCCGTTCGCACGTCGAAGACCATCACGGTGCCGGCGGTCGTGCCATCGGAGCGCCACAGCTCCTCACCGGCGACGCCGTCGTTCGCGGCGAAG
>CAYMRG010000005.1:0-25365 GCA_964392555.1 uncultured candidatus Brocadiaceae bacterium | reverse complement strand
GGGCCCAGAATTCCTGTAGGCGTTCAAGTCGCCGTTCGGGCGGATTGCCGGCGACCGCGCCGGGCCGCGTGTCCTTGAGCAACATCGTGCCCGCCGACGTGCCGTCGGTGCGCCAAAGCTCGCGGCCGTAGCCGGGCACGTCGGCCGTGAACACGACGAAGCCGCCTAACACGCGCAGGTCCAGCGGATTGCTCGACCCGGCCGGCATCAGGTCCGCGAGCATGAAGGTGCCCGCCGGCGTGCCGTCGGTGCCCCACGGTTCGTAGCCGAACTGGCTGTTCGCCGCGAAGACCGCGCGGTTGCCCAGCACGGCGAACTCGTCGATCCCGCTCCACGGGTTGCCGCCGGCGTTGGTGACCAGGTTGCCGACCAGGCTCTGCGCCGACAGGGTGGCCAGGGTCAGGGGAAGGAGAAGGGCAGGAAGGGTGACGTGGCGCATGGGCGGAAGGTGCTGCAATCCCTCCAACGAGGATCACCCGGGCCAACCGTCACGGCGGCCATTCGCCAAGCCGGGGTCGGGCGCAGCAGCCTTCCGGCCATGCCGTCGGGGTCGCGGTCAGATCCCGATCTGTGCCTGCAGGCCGTTGCTCGAGGCGAGCGCGCCGAGCAGCGGTCCCGCGGGGTCGAGGACGGCCCACTGGCAGAACAGGCTGTAGCCGACCAGCGCCGGGTTGTTGGGGATCGGCAGCGGCACGTTGACCTGGCCCGCCGCATCGGTCGCGAACGTCGGCCCGAACACGATCGGCAGGTCGAGCAGCAGGTAGCAGCCGCCCAGGTTGATGTTCGTCGAGCCCTCCGACGTCACCAGCACCGCGAGCGTCGACGGCAGCGCCTGCGTCAGCCGGATCGCGAAGCCGGCGTTGCCGAGCTGCGGCAGACCCGTCGCCGCGATCGTCGGCACGCCGTTGCTGCCGAGGCAGCCCAGGCCGTAGGTCTGCACGAACGCGAGCGGCAGACCCGACGCGTCGTAGACCCACGGCTCGCTGCCGTTGATGCCGTCGTCGCAGGCGAAGAACGTGCGCGCGCCGTTGGCGAAGAACTCGCCGAGCCCGGCCATGCCGAAGCCGAGACCGCCGAGGCTGGTGAGGCGGGCGGTGCCCACCGCGGTGCCGTCGGAGACCCACAGCTGCAGGCCGTGCGCCAGGTCGAAGCCACCGAACACCACGGCCGAGCCGCTGAGCGCCGAGGCGATCGAGCCCGGGAACACGCCGTCGATCGCGCCTGGGCCGACGTCGGCGACGCGGTGCGTGCTGGCGAGCGTGCCGTTGGTCAGCCACAGCTCGTTGCCGGCGCCGGTCAGGTCGTCATGGCGGAAGAACAACCCGAGCGACGTCGCGACGAGGTCGCCGAACGAGTCCGAGCGGCCCTGCGCGGTGTTGGTCACCGCGAACGTGCCGGCGGCCGTACCGTCCGAGACGCAGATCTCGCGTTGCCCACCGATCTGCGCGGTGAAGTAGGCGCCGGTGCCGGCGACGCAGAAGTCCCTCGGGGTCGAACTGAACGGTCCCGCCGCGAGGTCGGCGACCAGCACCGTGCCGGCAGCCGTGCCATCGCTGCGCCACAGTTCGGTGCCGAGCCCGCTGACCGAGGCGACGAACCAGACTTCGCCGCCGACCGTCGTCAGCGACGTCGGGTTGGCGCTGGTCGCACCGGGCCACAGATCGACGACCAACGACGTGCCCGCGGCGGTGCCATCGGTGCGCCACAGCTCGACGCCGTGCACGCCGTCGTTGGCCGCGAACAGGATCACGTTGCCGAGCGCGGCGAAGCTCTCGGCGAACAGGCCGATGCTGTCCGCGGCGCCGGGCCGCAGGTCGAGCAGTTCGTGCGTGCCGGCGACCGTGCCGTCGCTGACCCACGGTTCGCGCCCGTTCGCCGAGTCGCCCGAGAACAGCACGAGGTTGCCGAACGTCGTCATGCCGCGCGGCACGACCTCGGGCGAGCCGTTGCTCAATTGCGTCGTCGCCACGCCGTCGGTGACGAACAGCTCCCAGCCGTGCGGGAACAGGTCGGCCGAGAAGAACACGTCGCCACCGCGCGCCACCGGCGCCTGCGGGTTGGAGCCGAACGAGCCCGGCTGCACGTCGGCGAGCAGGAACGTGCCGGTCGGCGTGCCGTCGCTGCGGTAGGTCTCGGTGCCGAGACCGTTGGTGCCCGCGGCGAACCAGGCGTCGGCGCCGAGCGCGGCGAACGCGTGCGGTGTCGAGCTGTTGCCGGGCTGCCCGATGTCGCCGAGCATCGTCGCAGTCGTCACCGTCAGGTCGACGACATGCGGCTCGCCACCGGCCCCTCCTGCGGTGCCCTGGAACAGCACCTGTCCGGCGAACGGCGTGATCGCGGTCGGCTGGCTGCTGGCCGTGCCGAACACGAGATCGCCGATCAGCCCCGTGCCGGCCGGCGTGCCGTCGGTGTGGCAGAACTCGTTGCCGACGAACGGCAGCGCCGCGCCGAACCACAGCTCGCCGTTGACCGCGGCGAACGCCGTCGGGCTCGACCCGTTGGTGCCGGCCCACAGGTCCGCGAGCTGCCACGTGCCCGCCGCGGTGCCGTCGGTGCGCCACGGTTCGCGGCCGGGCGCGCCGGTCGCCGCGAACACCAGCGCGCCCTGGAACAGCGTGAACTCGGCCGGGTCGCCGCTCGCCGTGCCCGCGGCAAAGTCGCGCAACAGGCCGGTGCCCGCGACCGTGCCGTCGGTGACGAACAGCTCGCGACCGGTCGCCGGCGTGGTCGCGCTGAACACGGCACGCGTGCCGACCGTGGTGAACGCCTGCGGCGTCGAGTTGCCGGCCCCGACAGCGAGGTCGGCGAGCAGGAACGTGCCGGCCGCCGTGCCGTCGCTGACGTACGGTTCGAGGCCCGCGCCCTGCCCGGCGTCGACGGCGAGCAGCAGCCGCGCGCCGAACGGCGCGATCGCCGTGAAGTTCGCCGACGCCGAGCCCGGGGCGAGGTCGGTGGTGCGCTGCGTGCCGGCGGCAGTGCCGTCCGACGACCAGAGTTCGCGCCCGTTGCTCGCTTCGTTGGCGCTGAACCAGACGCGGTTGCCGAGCACCGCGAGGTGCATCGGCGAACTGCTGCCGGTTCCGCCGGCGATGTCGGCCACCAGCGTCGTGCCCGCAGCCGTGCCGTCGGTCCGCCACAGCTCGCGGCCGAGGCCGGGACCGGTCGCGGCGAAGTAGACGAAGCCGCCCATCGCAACCAGCTCGGTGGGTGCGCTGCCGACGGCCCCCGGCAGGATGTCCGCGACCAGCGTTGTTCCCGCGGTCGTGCCGTCGGTGCGCCACAACTCGCGGCCGAGGCCGGGCACGTCGGCGACGAACAGCACGGCGCCGTTGTGCAGGACGAGGTCGGCCGGGTAGGAGCTGCCGCCCGGCATCAGGTCGACCAGCAGCGCGGTGCCGGCCGGCGTGCCGTCGGTCGCCCAGGGTTCGACCCCGAACGGCCCCGCGGCGACGAACACCGCGCGGCTGCCGAGCACGACGAACCGTTCGACGCCGCTGCCGACCTGCCCGGACGTGTTCGTCACCAGGTTGGCGGCGAGGCTCTGCGCCGGCACGACCCCGACCGGCACGACCCCGGCCGTGGCGATGGCCAGGAGCAGCGCGCCGGCACGGCGGAGCGAACGGGGCGAACGGCGATCGGTGGGGCGTCGGTTGAGCATGGTGGTCCGAGGAGAACCCTCCCCGACCACCCGCACGCATTCTCGCGGACCCGGCCGTCAGAAATCACCGCCGAGGCCCGAACCGCTGCCGACTGGTCAAAACACCCCGATCGTCAGCGCCAGCCCGTTCGAGCTGGTCACGGCCTGCAGGGCGCCGAGCGCGCCGAACTCGAACGGCGCGACCTGCAGCCGGACGACCTGGCCGACCAGCGTCGCGTCGCTCGGGATCGCGAGGTCGACGCGCGCGGTGCCCGCCACCGGCGCTACCACGCCCAGCAGGTCCGGCGTGACCGACAGGTTGCAGCCGGCGATGCCTTGCGCCAGCAACGTCGGCAGGCCGATCGCGACCTGGCCGAGGCCGAGGATCGACACGGCGAAGCCGTTGGCCGGCACACCGGTCGCGCGCGACCGGAACGTCGCGCCGAGCCACGGCAGCGCCGTCGCCGCGAGATCGACCGGGCCTGCCGAACTGGTGCAGCCGTTGCCGTACGGCTGCACGGTCGCCGGACAGGTCGGCGTGATCCGCGCGAAGTAGCACGACAGCAGGCCGCCGGCGCGCTCGAACTCGCCGCCGACCACCAGGTCGCCGTCGCTGGTGAAGGCGAGCGCTTCGACGCGCGGCAGAGGATAGAGGGCGCCGAACCCGGTCACGCCCGAACTGAAGTTCGTCCACGTCGCGCCGTGGCGCCGGACGATGCCCTTGGCCACGCCCTGGCAGACCGTGAACGCGCCGCCGGCGATCAGGTCGCCGTCCGGCAGCACGCACAGCGACCTCACTTCGCCGTTCGGGAACGCCTGCGCGGTCCACGTGACGCCGTTCCATTCCCAGATCGTCGGCGAAGGCATGGTCGCGGCCACCACGTTGCCGTTGGGCAGGACCGCGAGCGCCGAGATCGGGTCGACCAGCGTGCCGAGCGCCTGCCACGACGTGCCGTTCCAGCGCGCGAGGTTCTGCGCCGCAGTCACTCCCGGCACCTGGAACGTGCCGCCCGCGATCAGGTCGCCATTGGGCAGCACGGCCAGCGCCGTCACCACGTCGCCGGCGTTGAGGCTCAGCCCACCGCCCAGCGCGTGCCAAGCCAGGCCGTCCCAGCGCGCGATCAGCGGCGTCGCCACACCACCGGACGTGCCGAAGCGCCCGCCGGCGACGAGATCACCGTTGGGCAGCACGGCGAGCGCCAGCACGTCGCTGCTCAGACCCGGCCCGAACGGATGCCAGGCCACGCCGTCCCAGTGCGCGATGTTCGCCGCGGCGCCACCACCGGCGGTGGCGAAGCTGCCGGCCGCGACGAGACCGCCCGATGGCAGCGCGAGCAGCGCCTGCACGCTGCCGTCGATGCCCGCGCCGAGGTTCTGCCAATCGCTGCCGTCCCAGTAGGCGACGTGCCGGCACGGCCGCGCGCCGAACGTCGTGAACTCGCCGCCCACGGCGAAGTCCCCCTTGGGCAACGCCGCCGCGGCCAGCACCTTGGCATTGCCACCGCGCGCGAGCGCCTGCCAGCCGGTGGCGGTGTGCAGCGCCAGGTTGGCGACGCCGACGCCGTCGACGGACTGGAACAGACCACCGGCCAGGAAGCTGCCATTGGCCTGCGCATGCAGCGCGCGCACCCAGCCGTAGATCCCGGCGCCGTAGGGCTGCCAGTTCGAGCCGTCGAACCGCGCGACACCGACGACCGACTGCGGCCCGGCGTGCGTGAAGAAGCCACCGGCGAGCAGGTCGCCGTTCGGCAGGACGGCCAGGCTGTAGACCTGGTTGTCGAGGCCGCTGCCGAGCGCGTTCCAGTTCGTGCCGTCCCAGCGGGCGACGCGCAGCAGGTTCGCCGAACCGGACGTCGTGAAGTCGCCGCCCGCGACGAGATCGCCGTTGGGCAGTTCGGCGAAGGCCGCGACGCCGCCGTTGAGGCCCGCGCCCAGCGGCTGCCAGCTGGTGCCGTTCCAGCGCTGCAGCAGGAAGTAGCCGCCGACGACGAGGTCGCCGTTGCCGCGCACGATCATCGACCTGGCGGGAAAGGTCACGGCGCCGAGCGGTTGCCACGACGAGCCGTTCCACGACTGGACGTTGCTGGCGGAGAACCCGCCCGCAGTCTGGAAGTCGCCGCACGCGACCAGTTCGCCGGTCGCCATCACCGCCAGCGCATCGATCTCCCCGTAGGTGCCGGTGCCGAGCGGTTGCCACGACGAGCCGTTCCAGATCGCGGCGTGGTTGCAGAACACCCCGCCGACCATGGTGAAGCCACCGCCCGCCACCAGCTCGCCCGTGGGCAGCACCGCCAGCGCCGTGACGCCGGCATTGAAGCCCGTGCCGAGCGACGACCAGGCGCCGGTCGCCGGATCCCAGATGGCGAGGTTGGCCGTCCGCACGCCGCCGGCGACCTCGAACGAGCCCCCGACGACGACCACCGGTGTCTGCGGCCCCGACCCGTCGGGGTCCCATTCGACGAACGCCGAGACGAAGCCGTTGACGCCGGGCACGCCTTCCCCCGGCACCCAGGGGGTGCCGCAGGCCGTCTGGGCGACGGCGGTGGTCGCTGCGGCCAGACCGAGCGTGCAGGACAGCAGAGGACGACGGGCGAGGTTCAGCATGGCGAGGTGGTGGCGGAAGGTGAGCCGGCGGCGACCGGACCGACCTTGTCCCGAATACCCGGTGGGCCGGCAAGCGTAACGCGGCATTGCCGGCCGGGCTTCCCCCCGCGAACATGCCGCCGTGGCTCGTCCTCTGGTCGACCGGTACTGCCTCCTCGTCCTCGCGGTCGCGACCGGAGCGGTCGCGGCCCAGTGTCCGCCGGGCGCGCCGATGCCTGCCGACCTCGCGGCCGAGGCGACCGTGGCGCCGGGACCGGCCAAGGTGCGCTGGGACGCGGGCAAGGCGGCGCTGGCGGGAGGCGCATTCGCTGCGGCGCGCGAGCACTTCGCCGCCGCGCTCGAGTTCCACCCGGCCGCCGCGGATCTGCTGCTCGACATGGTCGCCGCCTGCCAGGACGCCCCCGAACTCGCGGCATTCTGGTGCGATCGCTACGCGCGCGCCGCCAGCGACGCGAAGGGTCGCGTGCCGCTCGACGCCGCGACGCGCAAACGGCTCGCCGCGGTGCCCGGCAGCGACGCGCTGCTGCGGGCCGCCAGCGAACTCACCGTCCAACGCGCCGCGGCGATCGCGGAGCTGCAGCGCTTCGTCGAGAAGAACGCGTCCGGCGGCAAGCCGAGCCCCGATCGCGCGGTCGTCGTGCGCTGGGCCAGCGAGCTGTTGTTCGAACTCGGCGCCGGCGCTCCGGCGCTGCTGCAGCCCGCGCTCGCGCCGGTGGCGAAGGTGCAGGACGGCTTCGTCGCCGATTGCGACGCGGTCTACAAGGGCCTGGCGCGGCTGCTCGCCAGACGCACGCCGCCGGTAACCGCCGACCAGCGCATGCGCGCCGCGCGGCTGCTGCTCGGCTTCGCGCACCAGGCCGCGATGCCCGACCTGCAGGGGCCCGCGCCGCGCGCGCCGGGCCGCTTCGCCGACGACGCGCAGCGCACGCTGGACGAGCTGCGCGGCGCGATCGCCAGCGGCGACAAGGTCTGGTCGATCGACGAACTCGCCGCGATGAACCCCGCCGAGGCGGCCGCGTTCACGAATGCGCACGCGACCTGGGCGCAGCCCGGCATCGCGCTGAGCCCCAAAGGTCGCTACCGCATCGAGACGATCTGCGGCCACACGACGCTGCTCGCGGTCGCGCGCACGATCGAGCTGCACCACGCGCGGCTCGTCGCGCACTTCGGCAGCGACCCGTTCGTCGACCGCCAGGGCACCGTTCGCATCGATCCCGAACACGGCGACCTCGAGACCGATGGCGCGCCGTTCTGGTGGGCCGGTGGCTTCCAGAGCGGCGACGTGACGACGGTGCGGTTCGCCTGGGGCACGATCGCCGGGCTCGGTCACGGGCTCACGCACGAGCTGACGCACCGCTTCGACGGCGTGCTGCGGCCGTTCCTGCCCGCCTGGTACGGCGAAGGCCACGCCGAATGGACCTCCGGGCACTACGGCAAGGCCGCCGAACCCGACTTCACCGCCAACCACCTGAAGATCGGCACGCCGGCGCACGCCTGGTACAAGGGCTATGGCGACCGCAAGCGCTTCGAGCTGCTGCTGGCCGGCAAGCCCGACGACTACCGCGACAACTACTTCGCCGGCTACTCGCTCTACGCGCTCCTGACGTCGTATCCGCCCGATCGGCCGCGTTATCGCGAGCAGGTGGCGAAGTACCTCGCCGGCGCGCGCGGCGGCAGCAAGGATCCGCTCGGCTACTTCACGAAGACGTTCTGCGACGGCAAGCAGGGCCGCCCCGCGTCGCTCGACGAGCTGTTCACCGATTGGTGCACGTTCCTGCGCGGCTGCTACGACTGGCTCGACGACAAGCAGCAGGCGAACGCCTGGGTCGGCCGCTACGGCGGGCTGCCGGAAGGCGATCGCGGCGGGCTCGTGCTCGATCCGCCGACGTGGTCGTGGGCCCGCGCGCGCCACGAGCCGTTCTTCGGCCAGGACCACGCCGCGCGCGCGCTGCTGCTGCTGCACGAAGCCGGCGAGGACGAGGCCGCGGTCGCCGCCGGCGTCTGGTCGCTGAGCGTCGACGGCTGGCGGCCGGACACCGCGCAGGCGCTGCTGGCCGCGCTGCGCGCCGGTCGCGCCACCGACGCGAGCGAGGCCTGCAGCGCGATCGCCGCGCGCCGCTTCCCCAACCTCGTGCTCGAGGACACGCCGACGCTGCTCGCCGCGCTGCCGAAGACGCGCGCGCTGCTGGAGGCGACGCGGCGGCGCGCGACCGACGCCGCCGAACCGGTCGCACCGCCGCGCCATCTCGGCGGCCACGGCTGGACCGAGGACAGCCTGGTCGACTTCGACGAACGCCGGACGAAGAACCTCTGGTACGCGACCCCCGACGGCGATCTGCACGTCGGCCGCGAGAAGCCGCGCGACACCACCGGCACGCTCGATCGCACGGCGCACCAGCGCCACGCCTTCGCCCACAGCGTCACCTGGCTCGGCCCCGGCAGCTACGTGCTGCGCGGCCGCGTGCACTTCACGACGTCGTTCGTCTCCGGCGCGATCGTGTTCGGCCTCACGCGCCGCGACCGCACGCTGCGGCTGCACTTCGCCTCGGGCGACTTCCGCTACGCGATCGGCAAGAGCGAGCAGAACGAGAGCAAGGGCAAGCTCGCGCTCCACCTGGCCGGCCTGTGGGAACGCGACGGCCGCCTGCCGGAGACCGATCCGCGCATCACGCTCGACCTGCCCGGCGACCACACCTGGTTCGACTACGCGATCTGGGTGCGCGGTCCGCGCGTGCTGGTCGCGATCGACGGCGCGCCGACGCTGCGCTACGCCGTGCACGACGGCACGCCGATCGAGGGCCAGGTCGGCTTCGCCATGGACACCGGCGCCGTGCGCGTGCAGTCGCCGACCGTGCAACGGCTGCCCGGCGATCCGCAGGCGCTCGCGACCGGACTCGATCTCGCCCGGCCCTGCGACGTGGCGCTCGACGAACTGCTGCTGCTCGGCGTGCGCGGCCTGCCGCCGGACCCCGCCGGCACGCTGGTGCTCTGGCTGCCGCCGGCCGAGGCCGACGATGCGGACTACCTCGACCGCGTCCTGCCGTCGCTGGCGAAGCTGCTCACCACGCCGCACGAGTTCCCCGCGGCCTGGGTGCTCGCCGTGCCGCACGAACTGCCGGCCGCCGCCCGCGAACGGGCCGCCGCGGCCCTGCGCGAGATCCGCCACGCCGACGTGCCGATCGTCGAGCACCGCGTCGGCGCGCCGCTCGCCGGACCGTTCCCGTGGGTGCTGTTCGTCGATGGCCTCGGCGTGTTGCGCGCCGCGACCCCGGCCGATGAATCGGCCCTGCACGACGTCGTGCAGAAGTGGTCGCGGCTGTTCCGGGCGCGGTGAGCGGCGGTGCCGCTCACCAGCCGATCGTCGCGACCAGACCGTTGCTGGTGGTCAGGCCGAGCGCGTTGGCGGCGGGGTCGAGGGACACGCCTTGCGCGCGGATCTGCAGGCCGACCAGCGAGGGAAGGTACGGAACGCTCAACGAGTAGGAGGCCACCCCGGAGGAGCCGATGACCGCGCTCAAAACGTCCGGACTCTGGAACAGACTGCATCCAGGAGCCCCGAGCACGCCGAGGTCGACGAGCAGGCCGGGTGCCAGGCTGAGCGCGAACACACCGACGTTCAACGGCAGGTTGGCCAGCTGGAGCGACGCGGAGCCGGCGACATATGGAAGTAGGGTGCTGGACAGCAAAGGCACACCAGAACTGCCGGAACAGCCGAACCCAACCACCTGCATCACGGGAGGCTGCATCGCTTCGCGAATCGACCGGAAGTCGACGCCATTTTGAACCACCCATGGAGAGGGGGTCGCCGCTGAGCCGAATTGTCCCATATCAATATGACCCGGGGAAACATACCAGTATGAATTGTCGTGGGATCCGTTGCCACCCCATCCACCGTTGCCATCATAGCAAGGACGTACGGTATCGTGAACTGTCGCGCCGCATGTCGTGAGTTTCACGTGCCTCCAATGGCACTGCCCGGACTGGTCCATGGCCATCAAGGTATCGTATTCAGCAATCGGAAAGCATGGATTTGGCGGAGGAGGCCAGGGGTTGTGACCACCACCACGAACCATGCCCCCGTTCGGTACCATGAGAGCTGCGCTCTGCCCGGATGTGGAGGAAAGGTTGCTGCCAATGGCATAGACGCCTGGATTCGGACCGGCCTCCGTCACGAAGAGCTGATTGCCCGATACCAGAGCTGCCGTTCCATCCAGAATTGCCGAACTGACGGAGGTCGAGGAAGACGCGCCGTGGACCGTGTGGCGGACACCGCCACTCGCGGTCGCGGCGCTGCCGGTCGAACCAACCAGCCAATACTCAGCTCCATCCGGACTGACGGCGCTGACCAACGCTCCCAAAGAGAATGCGTTGGTCAATCCAGTCGAAGTATCGACGGACCCATCCATTCCGATGCGCGCGATTACACGCGGCACCGATGTGCTGGGAGTCGCTGCGACGTTGGCGGTTCCCGGGGGAGCATCGAAGCCGGTGACCATCAGGTAGCGACCATCTACCGACTGCGTGATGATGCCTTCGGTAGCAGACACCCCCGACTGCGTGCACGCATGCTGCCCGCCACTGGACGTCGTCGGCAGCGCGATGCTCTGTACGAGCACACCGCCCACGGTGTATTCGTCCAGGAACACGGGCGCCGCCGCCGCCGTCAACGGCGTCACCCCGTCGCCGACGCGCACCGCGACCATGTTCCCGGGCGTCAGCGGCTGGGTCTGCACGACCGGCGAATAGCCGACCTGCAGCACCATCCCGTGGTTGTTCTGGAACGACGCCGGGCCGCTCGGATAGCCCGTGCTGACATAGACGCGGCTCGCCTGCGGCGACACGGTGCTGGCGTCGAATTGCAGGTTGGTGCCGGAGAACGCCTGCACCGGCAGGTCGATGTCCACGTTCAGGTCGCCCTGCGTGGGGTCGTAGACGAACGGCGTCGCCAGCGGCACGGTGACCAGGAACGGCGCCGGCCCGGGCGCCGAGGAACTGCCCGCGGGCCACGAGATCGGGCCCGAGTAGACCGTGGTCTCGTCGGCGCCGACGTTGTTCGCGAACGTCGTGCTCGCCGAACCGTAGTCCAGCGGCGACGTCGACAGGCGGATGGTCGTCGTCTGGTAGTTCGTGGCCAGCCAGGTGCGCGGCGTGCCGGCGTCCGGCCGCCAGCTCAGCTGGGTGATCGTGATCGGCCCCGCGACGCCTTGCGCCGTGAAGTTGGCGCTGTCGTAGACGCACTGCAACCGCAGGCCATTGCCACCTCTGCCCCAGGGGAAGAGGTTGCTGGTGTTGCCTTCGGTCGTGGCCGCCCCGACGGGGATCACGAGGGTCTGGGATTGGGCAACCGCAGCGGCGCAGGTTGCGAGGAAGCAGGCGAGAGCAGTCGTGGGTTTCATGGCATTGGGGGTGTCGTGCGGATGCGAAGGTGCATCGCTCGGCCTGCTAGTGACCATGCGCCACGGCAGCGGACAAAAAGCCGGCGCAAACCTGCGCGAGGGCACCGCGGCCCGGGTCGCGGCGGCGATTTGGCGCCATTCCTGTCCGGCGACCGGCCCGCCCGGTCACTGACCCCGGCCGCGCGGTTGCGGCTCGACCTTTCCACCGAGACCCACTCATGAAGAACGTCCTCGTCGTCGCCTCGCTGCTGGCCGCCGCCGCCAGCGCGCAAGGCTCCCTCGTCCACTACGGTTCGGGTTGCGCCCAGGGCGGCGTGTTCCCGGCGCCGTCGCTGCAGGTGTTCGGCAGTTGCATCCAGGGGCAGGCCATGAACCTGGAACTGTCGGCCGTGCCGGCGCCCGGTCTGGCCCTGCTGCTGCTCGGCGACACGCCTGGATCGATCCCCCTGGCGGCGCTCGGCCTGCAGGCCCCGGGCTGCAACCTGCTGATCCAGATCGCCGGCCTGCAGATCTTCAGCTTCGGCATACCCTACACCGGAGTGCTCAACCTGCCGGTCTCGGGCTGGTCGGTCGGCACGGCGCTGGATCTGCAGATGGCCTACGTGTCGGCGGCGTTTCCCAGCTACCTGGGCATGTCGGATGCGATCACGATGATCCCGGGGGCCGCGCCGCCGAATGCGACGATCTACGACTTCGCCCCGACCCAGGGTGAAGTCGGCACCGTCGTCACGGTGGCGGGCGCGAGCTTCGATCCCGTGCACTATGCACCGCAGGACCTGCTCGTGCGCGGCAGCGGCGTGCACGGCTTCCTGGGGCGTGCCACGCAGCTGACGCAGACGGGGCTCGCGATGGTGACGACGTATCACACGCCGTTCCCCAAGCCGACGCCGATCTCCGTCGTACCCGGCCACGAAACGACCCGGACGCTGCCGACGATGCCCGGCTATCCGCCGTTCCCCCCGGCGAGGACGTTCCGCAGCGACGGCACGCCGGTTTTCACGTCGACGCAGGACTTCGATCCCCGCCCCGCGACGGACACGGCGAGCGCCGGCCCGGCGACCAAGGTCACCGCGCACCCGCGACTGGTCGGCAACAAGGTCTATCTCGACTTCCCCGCGACCCTGTGCCAGGGCGACAAGTGGCGCTACGAGCTGATCCTCTCCGACCTCGACGCCGGTGACGAGATCGCGGCGTTCACGTTCGACTCGCGCGATCCGAACGGCGCCTGGACGGCCGGACTGTTCGCCGGTGGCGCGATCGGCGCGACGATCCTCGGCTTCCAGCTGACCGGGCACGTCGGTTCGGAACCGGAGAGCACCCAGGACCCGACGCCGATCTTCCTGGTCACGTCGACGAGCACCGGCCTCTGCATCGAGCTGAATCCCAACAACCCCAACCGGGCCAACCACACGCTCGCGCTCGACCTGCTGAGCTTCTACGAAGTGGAGTTCGGCCCCGGCACGACGACGTCGTTCGTCATGCACGGCGTGGCCGACGGCTACTCGCCGGTGAACGGTCCCGAACCGACCACGCCCGATCCGGCGTTGCTGACGGCGATCCAACAGGCGGTGGGCGGCGCCCAGCAGCAACGGCAATACGACGAGAACCTCGTCAACGCCTTCCTGGTGGATCGCCTGGCCCTGCCGGGCAGCGGCCCGATCCGCGCCATGACGGTCGAGGTGCGCCTGCGGGCGGCCGGCAGCTCGCTGACCTACAACGACAGCCAGAGCTTCGAGTGGAGCGGCACCGCCAGCCCGTACCCGATCATGGCGTGGACGGCGTCGATGCAGAACCTCGCCGACCTCGGCTTCCAATGGGTGGTCGGCGACGACCACGCGTTCTGCTGGGATCTCGCCGAGCTGCCGGTCGTGAACAGCAGCCACATCACGACCGGCTACCGCGACATCCTCTACGCCGGCCTCGACGGGCTGCTCGACTTCTACGTCCAGGACGACACGGACGTCGACTACATCAAGGTCTGGATCGTCCGCTGCTGAGCGTCGGGCGCTCTCAGTCGAAGACCACCGTCACCGAGCCGGCGGCGAAGGCCTGGCTGCCGGCGTCGAACGCGCCGAACGCGCTGACCCAGCGCACCGGCGCGGTCGCACCGCGCGCGAGCACGTCGGCGCGGAACGTCGCGAAGTCGCGGTCGACCGTCAGGCCGCCGTTCTGCACGATGCGGTAGAAGCCGCGCAGGCCGAGCGCGGTGAGCGTCGGCTGCGGCGCGGCCGTGAGCGTCGTCGAGCCGAAGCCGTCGACCACGGTGTGGAGCGCCGCGCCGGCGACGTCGACGCCGAGCGCGTTCGCGCCGCTGGCGACGACCACGCCGTTCGCGGCTGGCGTCCAGGTGCAGACCAGCAGCGACGCGGTCGAGGTGCGGTCGACGAGCGTGGTCGCGGTGGCGTCCGCGCCGCTGCTGCCGACGCCGGCGAGCCAGCCGATCGCGCGCACCTTGCTGCCGGTCGTGATGCCGGTGCTCGACAGGCCGGTGACGTCGATCGCGAACGCGTGCGGATCGGCCTGGACGACCGTGTCGACCGTGAAGTCGAACAACGCGGCGGCGCGAAGGTCGAAGCGCGTGACGTCCAGCGTCAGCGTGTCGTTGGCCGGCGCCGAGTTGGCGATGCCGAACACCGACGTCGGCAGCAGCCGCACGACGCCGGTCGTGGCGGTCGCGTCGAGCGCGGTGCCGGTCAGGTCGCCGAACACCCAGACGCGCTGGCCGATGCCGATCGCATCGCTGTCGAGGCCGTTGCCAGCGCCGCGGCGCAGGACCTTGGTGTCGGCGAACGACACGGTCACCGTGTGCTGCGTGTTGTAGGTGCGCGTGCCGGTGCCGACGTCGCGCGAGCGACCGAGCACGGTCAGCGTCGCATCGAGGCCGGGGCCGCCGCTGCGCGCGACGACGTGACCGAGCAGCCAGTCCTGGCCGTTGCCGGGCACACCGGCGCCGATCTCGACCGCCGCGGCGGCGAGCGCGAACGTGCCGCCGGCGATCGTGCCCTGGACGAACACGCGTTCGCCGATGTGGCCGATCAGGTTGCCGAGGCCCGGCGCGCCGAGCTGCACGCCGCCGTCGATCTGGAATGCGGTGTCGTTCGCCGTCAGCACGGTGATCTCGCGCACGACGAGGTCGTCGGGCGTGCGGCGCTCGACGACGAACGTGCCCGCGTTCGCGTCGACGCTGTGCAGCACGCCGGTCGTCGCGATCGGGTGCGGGTTGGTCGGATCCAGCTCGACGCTGAACACCGGCGTGAACGTCACGCTGTTGCCGGTGGCGTCGACCGCGATGCTCTGGTCGAGATCGAGGTCGAACACGAACAGGTTGTTGCGCGCCGCGCCGACCAGCGGCCGCGAGCCCGACGGGAAGTCGATCGTCACCGGCACGATACCGGTGATCGGCGCGCCGCTCGCGTCGCGCACGCTGGCCGGCGTGGTCTGGCCGTCGATGACGACCTGCGCGTCGGTGAAGTCGAGGTCGAGCGTCGCCCGCGTGTAGACGCCGGCCGGCAGCGACAGGCCGCTGACCAGTTCGCCGAGCGAATCGAGCTGCGCGAAGTCGACGCGCGTGCTGCGCGGCATCACCGCCACCGTGTCGCCATTGCGGCGGGTGAACACGATGTTGCCGACGTCGACTTCGAACTGCGCCAGTTCGTCGCTGGCGGCATCGGTCAGCACGACGCTGGCATCGCCGTACTGGTCGCTGCTGCTGGCACCGCCGCCACTGCAGCCGAGCGCGGTGAGGGCGACGAGGGAGAGGGCGAGGAAACGCTTCACGATGGAACCTCCGGAAGGGCGAGAGCTGCCGGGCGCGGCCCGACGGGGTGGATTTGGCCTGTCTGCCATCGAGGGGACAGAGGATTGCCGGGCGACCCGCGGTGGCGATGCCATGGGCGTCACATCGAGAGAAGATCGGCACGGGAAGTGGCCTGGCCGTAGCCCGCCCGCCACCATGGGGCGATGCGCTCCCCTTGCCTGATCGCCACGCTGCTCGCCGCCTGTAGCACGCAGACCGCCGAACCAAAGCCACCGCGGCCGCAGCAAGGACCGGTCGGCCGACATGCCGACGGCACGCAGACCACGCCCGTCAACCAGGAGCTGCGCCCGTACGGCACGTTCGTCGATCTGCCCGGGCTGCGCCCGCAGGCGGTGTTGCTGTCGCACGACGGCGCGCGGCTCTACACGTCGGGCAAGACCAGCGAGCTGCTGGTGCTCGACGCCGCGACCGGGGCAGTCCTGCAGCGCGTGCCGTTGCCGGCCGAGCAGCAGACGACGCCGCCGGCGACCAACGAGAAGGTGCTGCGCCCCGACCAGGACGCGCTGCTGAGCTACACCGGGCTCGCCGCCTCGCCGGACGGTCGCACGCTCTACCTCGCGAACGTCGCCGGTTCGCTGAAGGTGTTCACGGTCGCCGACGACGGCGCGGTGCGCCCGTCGCACACGCTGCCACTGCCGCCGGCGAACGCGCCGCGGCGCGCGGCGGAGATCCCGTGCGGCATCGCGGTCTCGGCCGACGGCGCGCGGCTCTACGTCTGCGGCAACCTCTCGAACCGCCTGCTCGAACTCGACGCGGCGACCGGCGCGGTGTCGCGTACGTTCGCCGTCGGCGTCGCACCGTTCGACGTCGTGCTGCTCGGCGACCGCGCGTTCGTCAGCAACCAGGGCGGACGGCGGCCGGGCGACGGCGATCTCGTCGGCCCGGCGGGGCGCGGCACGACGGTGCGCGTCGACGCGGTGCGCCACATCGCCAGCGAAGGCTCGGTGACGCGCATCGACCTCGCCAGCGGCACGGTGCTCGGCGAGACCGTCACCGGCCTGCACGCCAGCGCGCTGGCGGTGGCACCCGGCGGCGCCTACGTGGCGGTCGCCAACGCCGGCAGCGACACCGTCTCGGTGCTCGATCGCGACGGCCGCATCGTCGACACGCTGTGGGCGCGCAGCAAGCCGAGCGACCTGCTGCAGGCGTCGCCGAACGCGCTGTGCTTCTCGCCCGGCGGTGACCGGCTCTACGTCGCCAACGGCACGATGAACGCGATCGCCGTGTTCGACTGGGAGCCCGAGGACCGCGGCGATTCGCGGCTGCGCGGCTACATCCCGGTCGGCTGGTATCCCGGCGCGCTCGCCTTCGACGCGACGCGCGACCAGCTGCTGGTCGCGAACGTCAAGGGCCTCGGCTTCGGCCGGCCGCGCAAGGGCTCGGGCGTGCCGGAGTTCAACACGCACCAATACCACGGCGCGCTGTCGCTGGTGCCGATCCCGCCCGATGCCGAGCTGCCGACGCTGTCGGCGCAGGTCGACGCGAACCTGCGCCGCGACGCGGTCGAGCACGCGCTGCTGCCGGCCCGGCCCGGTCAGCCCGCACGGGCGTTGCCCGAGCGCATCGGCGAACCGAGCCGCATCGAGCACGTCGTCTACGTCATCAAGGAGAACCGCACCTACGACCAGGTGCTCGGCGACGTCGCCGCCGGCAACGGCGACGCCAGGCTGTGCGTGTTCGGCGAGCACATCACGCCGAACCAGCACGCGCTCGCCGCGCACTTCGTGCTGCTCGACAACACCTACTGCGCCGGCATCCTGTCGGCCGACGGCCACCAGTGGAGCACGGCCGCGTTCGCCACCGACTACCTCGAGAAGAGCTTCGCCGGGTGGCCGCGCAGCTATCCCGACGGCATGGGCGAAGACGAAGACGACGCGCTGTCGTATTCGCCCGCCGGGTTCCTCTGGGACCACGCGCTGGCGCGCGGCATCACGTTGCGCAACTACGGCGAGTTCTGCGGCCCGACGGTGCGCTGGCGGGACGCCGCGCGGATCGGCTCGCCGACGCCGGCCGCGTGCTTCCGCACCTGGAACGGCGACAGCGACGAGGTCGTGTTCGGCTGCCAGGCGATGCTGCCGCCGCTCGAACCGTATTCGCCGACCGGCACCGTCGGCTGGAACATGGCCGTGCCCGACCAGTTCCGCGCCGACTTCTTCCTGCGCGAACTGGCGGAATTCGCGCAGCAGGGCACGTTCCCGCAGCTCGTGCTGATCTGCCTGCCCAACGACCACACCAGCGGCACCAAGGCCGGCTGGCCGACGCCGGCCGCGCACGTCGCCGACAACGACCTCGCATTCGGCCGCATCGTCGAAGGCCTGTCGCGTTCGCCGTTCTGGCCGACGACCCTCGTGATCGGCATCGAGGACGATCCGCAGAACGGCTGGGACCACGTCAGCGGCTACCGCACCACGTGCTACCTCGCCGGCCCGTTCGTCCGCCGCGGCGCCGTGGTCTCGACGCGCTACAACACCACCAGCGTGCTGCGCACCATCGAGCAGATCCTCGGCATCCCGCCGATGAACCTGTTCGACGCCAGCGCCGACCCGATGTTCGACTGTTTCACCGAGGAGCCGGACCTCACGCCGTTCGCGGCGCTGCCCGCCAACGTGACGCTCGACGGCCGCAACCCCGATCCCGCGGCGATCGCCGATCCGCAGCTGCGCGCCGATGCCGTGGCATCGGCGGCGATGGACTTCGCGCACGTCGACCGTGCTCCCGAGGACGAGCTGAACCGCGTGCTGTGGCGCGCGCTGCGCGGCAGCCGGGTGGCGTATCCGGAGTGGGCGGTGACGGTCGCTGGCGACGACGACGACGACGACGCGCGGTAGCCGTTCCGCTGTCTCAGAAGTCGAGCGTGGGCGGGGGGCACGCCACCTCGGCGCCCATCGCCCGTCGCAGGCCGGGGTAGATCCGGCAGCCGAGCACGTTCACCGCCAATTCGGCGAACGCCGCGTCGCCGAGGGTGGTGCGCAGCTGGCGGACGAGTTCCCCGCCGGCGTTGCCGCCGTGCACGACCTGCGTGGCGTAGTCGCGGATCGCGCGCAGCTCCGCCGGCAGACCGTCAGGCTTCTCGAGCAGTTGCCGCAGCAGGTCACGATCGACGCCGGCCGCGACGGCCATGCGCAGGTTGAGCTGCGTGCACGCCCCGCAATCGTCCGCCAGCAACGCGCTGATGCAGGCGACGAAGTGCTCGGTCGCCGACAGGTGCGTGCGCTGCTCGGCCATCGCCATCGCCGCGGCGAAGGCCTCGTAGGCCGTCGGCGACAGATCGAGGAGCCGCTCCATGTAGCCGGTGTCGTAGGCATAGGTGGAGCCGAAGTCGTGCAGCCACGCCCGGATGGCCGCGGGATCGGCATGCGACTCGACGGCAGGAGCGCTCGAACAGGACGTGGTGAGCTGGATCGCCAGCAGGCACGACACGGCGAGCGATGTCTTCATGGCGCGTCACAGTAGGGGGTCGGTGCGGTGCGGCCAACCGCGGCGGCGCGCTGCGGTGTGACGTTCGGACCGTTGTCGGCCTCGTCGGTGCCGTCGCGGGCGAGCAGAAGCTTGCTGGTCGCCAGCCGCTTGCAGCGGTTATCGCGGATCGATCCGCGGACGAACTGCACGAGCTCGCCCATCTGCATCTCGAACAGGGTGGCCTCAGGCGAGCCATCCGTGCTGTCCATGCCGGAGACCGCGCAATCGCGGAACGCGATCCGCTCGCAGTCGTGGAAGACGAACGCCGGCTGGAGGCCCTGCCGGTGTCCGAGGATCATGCCCTCGCACCAGACGCTCTGGCGATTTCGGCAAGAACCCCCGGCTGCCGCGGGTGCAGGCCGTGGGTTGACGATGGTGCGCAGGGCTGGGGTCGTTGCGGCGGTGGCGTTCGGGTGGTCCGGACCGCAGATTGGACGACCTACTCCCACCGCCGGCGTGGTCTGGCTCGGCGAACGCTACGCCGAGGCGGTGCAGCGCGCGGCGAAGTGAGCGCTGTCGTCGGGTTCGCGAAACACTGCGCCCGTTTCGGTAACACATGCGCGGTCGCGCCCCGATCGCACGGCGGCGTGCAGATGTGCGCCGACGCGGTACGGTTGCTGCCAAGGGCGCGGCGCGTGCGGTCGCCCCTGACCCGCGCCCCTTCCGCTCAACCGCGAGGCCGTCCCGTGAAGCCGATCTCCCTGTGCACGCTCGTCACCACCCTGATCCTGTGCCCGCTCGCCGGCGCGCAGACCTACGTCGTCGATGCCCAAGGCGGCCCAGGCAGCAACTTCACCGACCTGCCGGCGGCGATCGCCGCGGTGCCGGACGGCGCGGTGCTGCTGGTGCGCGCCGGCAACTACTCGTCGTTCTCGATCCAGCAGAAGGGGCTGACGGTACTCGGCGACCCCGGCGTCACCTTCGGCAACGTCGCCGCGGGCTCGATCGAGGTGCGTGACCTGACCGCCGGCCAACGCGTGTTGCTGCGCGGCATCGACGGCCACGGCAACAGCGCCTTCCTGTGCACCGACTGCGCCGGCCCGGTCGTGTTCGACCACGTCTCCGACACCCTCGGCGGCGACGTGCACATGGATGTCAGCAACTGCGCGCAGCTGCTGCTGGTCGGTTGCTCGCTGCTCGGCAACCAGGGCCCGCGAGCGCTGGCGATCACCGACAGCGACGTCGTCGTGGTCGACGGTGCGCTGCGCAGCGGCCAGGGCTCGGGCTTCCACGACCCGACGGTGTGGAGCCAAGGCGGACGCCTGCAGGTGACCAACACCTCGATCACCGGCACCACGGTGTCGTTCGGCGTCGGCGGCGACGCGCTGCACCTGATCGGCGGCGAAGCTCGCATCGACGGCGCGAGCGCGCTGGTCGCCGGCAGCGGTCCGTCGCCGGCGACGCGCGGCTACGCGGTGTCCGGCACCGGCACGCTGCGGGTCGACCCCGGCGTGACGCTCAGCGGCAAGGCGACGCCGATCGAAGCGACCATCGCCAGCACCACGGTCGACCTGCCGGCGCTGCACGCCGACGGCGGCCAGCTCGGCGGCGCGGCCCAGGCGACGCTGACCGGCGCCGGCGGCCAGCTCGGCGTCGTCGCGATCGGCCTGCCGACGGCGCCGGTCGCACTCCCGCCCGGCGTCGACGAACTGTGGCTGACCAGCCCGATCGTGGCGCAGTTCGGCGTGCTGAGCAGCCCGGTCGCTGCGACGCTGCCGATCCCGGCGCTGCCGAACCTGCGCGGCACGACCCTCGGCTGGCAGGGCGCCGCGCTCGACGGCAGCGGTGCGCTGACGGTGAGCAACCCGGTCTGGTTCGCGATTCACTGACGGGGACCGCGCCGGCGGGACGGGTTGCCGCGGTGTGACGCGACCCCGTGGCCTCTGGCGATTGCTCCACCACCACGTCGACACCCGTACCGCGCAGGGCAGGGGTCGTTGCGACGCTGGGGGTCGGATGGTCCGGACCGGAGATTGGGCAACCTGCTCCCGCGCGTGATCGGCATCGAGGACGACCCGCTGAACGGCTGAGACCACGTCAGCGGCGACCGCACCACGTGCTACCTCGTCGGCCCATTCGTCCGCCGCGGCGCCGTGGTCTCGACGCGCCACAACACCACCAGCGTGCTGCGCACCATCGAGCAGATCCTCGGCATCCCACCGATCAACCTGTTCGACACCAGCGCCGACCCGATGTTCGACGGCCGCGGACGCGCGCGGCGTATCCGGAGCGGGCGGTGACGGTCGCTGGCGACGACGGCGACGATCGCTGATCAGCGCAAACCGTCACCGCGCTGCGGCGCCACGTCCGGACCGTTGTCCCGTTCGTCGGTGCCCTGTCGTTCGAGCAGCAGCTTGCTGGTGGCGAGGCGATGGACCCGATTGCCGCGGATCGCGCCGCGCACGAACTGCACCGCCTCGTCCATCTGCACGTCGAACAGCGTCGCCGTGGGGTCGCCGCCGTTCACGTCCATGCCGGTCACGCGGCAATCGGCGAACGTGACGCCGGCGCACTCGTGGAACGAGAAGCCGCTCTGCCAGATGAAGCAGTCGCGGAACGCGGTGCCGGCGAACCGCAGTTGCTGGCCGTTCTGCACGCGCACGACGCCGGCGCGGCACGTGTGGATCTCGCAGCGGTCGAGCGCGACGCCGCTGACCCGGTCGGCGACCAGGCCTTCGGTGCCGCAGCCGAACAGCTCGCAATCGCGCAGCGTGACGTCGCGGCACGTCTCGAGGGTGATGACCGGGGCGGAGCACGCCGGCTCGAGCCCTTCCTTGTGACCGAGCACCAGGCCGTCGAGCCACACGCCGGTCGATTCGACGAACCTCAGCACGTCGCCGGGCGCCGTGCCCAGCACGCGCACGGGATCACCGAGCCCGCGGAGGTGCAGGTTGTGCACGCCCTGGATCTGCAGGCACGGGCCACCGCTGTCGAGCCAGGTCACCGCCGCGTTGGCCGGCAGCTCGCCGCGCTCGTCCTCGGGCCGCAGCTCGAACGGACCGCCGATCAACTCGATCGCGACGTCCGAACCGATCGCCGCGATCAGCTCGCGAACGCTGGTCGCCTGCACCTTGCGGCGCGGTGCGACGCGGGCCTCGGTGAGTCGCTGCCACTCGCGGCGCAGCGTCGCGCCGAGACCGGCGGGCAGCGCGTCCGGCAACGCGAACGCAGCCGTGCCGAACGTCACCGAATCGTCGCCGAGGCGCAGCCGGCAGCGCGCCACGCGCTTGCCGACGTGCAGCAGCAGTTCGGCCTGCGCCTCGCCGAGCGCGAACGGCGCCGCGACCATCGCCGCGCCGCCGAGCGCCGCGAACAGCTCGCTGCGCAGCGCGCCGTCGGTCAGCAGGCCGGTGTATTCGGGCATGTCCGGCAGCCGCGCGCCGCGCGCGTTGTTGCGCGCGACCAGCGACAGCGCGGTCACGTCCGGCAACAGCTTCGCCAGCTGGGCCGCGTCGGCGAGCGAGATCTCGCCGGTCGGTTCCTGGGCCGACACATCGGCCGATGGCCGGTGCAGCGCGACCAGCGCCCCGGGCACGCCGAGGCCGAACAGCGTCAGCGCCGCGGCGAGGAAACGGCCGCGCAACCGCGGCGCACCTGCTGCGGCGACGGCCTGCGCCGCCGCCTGCCGCCGCGACGCCGAGGCGCCACACAGCCGCGCGCGCAGGTCCGGCGGCACGTCACCGGCGCACACCTCGGCGAGGGCGCGCTCGAGCCACGCCGTGTCGACGGCATCCAACCGCTCGCTCCGTTCGCTCATCGGCCTTCCTCCCGCCGCTCGGCGGCGACGCGTCGCTGCACACAGTCGAACAGCGCGTCGCGCGTCCGCCGCAGCAAGGTCTTGATCCCGTCCTCGGTCATCGCCAGCGTCGCGGCCATCGCGGCGCGCGACGCATCGTCGCCGTAGCGAAGGTCGATCGCCGCGCGTGCGCGACCGTCGAGCCCTTCGACGCATCGCCGCAGCGCCGCGACGAACGCGTCGCCGCCGTCGTCGCCGCCGTGCCGCAGCAGCGCGGCCTCGGCGACCTGCAGATCGACGTGCGGCGGCCGCCGCCGCTGCGTCCGCAGGTGCATCCGCCAAAGGTTGCGAACCGCCTCGCGCAGCCACGCCGCGGCGTCACCGTCGGGCCGCGCATCGATGCGCTTGTGCAGCGCGGCGAGCAGCGCATCCTGCACGAGGTCCTCGGCGAGATGCGGGCCGCAGCCGAGCATGCGGGCGAAGCGCCAGAGCGCCCGCTGGTGATGCTCCACCCATGCGTCCTGCGGGTCCGGAGCCGGAGTGACGTCGACCGCCGGCGGCGTTCGATCCGTCGCGCTCGCGCGCGGCAGCAGATGCAGAGGCGACATGACCACGCCCGCCTACTGCCGAACACCCCGCAGAGGGTTCCGCGATTTCGGAAAACGGCTCACGGGTAGCTCGCCATCTGCATCGGCTTCGTCCCCGGCCGGTCGGCCAGCGCCGCCCACGGCAGCTCGGCGAAGCGCGCCTGCGCGCCGGCCTCGTCGCCGAGCGCCCGCAGCGCGAACGCGAGGTGGATCCGCGCGTCGTCGTCGGTCGCGCGCGCCGCGAGTCGCCGTTCGCAGTCGGCGCGCACCGCCGCCGCCGTGCCGTCCTCCCGCAGGTGCGCGACGTAGCGTTCGCCGAACCACAGCCTGTCGATCGCCAGCGACGTCACGACGTCCGGCTGCTTGGTCTGCGCGTGGCAGATCTGGCAGCCCTGACGCGGCCACTGGTCGAGGTGGCCGATCAGCTCGCGGACGTTGGTGCGCTCGGCCACGCCGTCGCCAGCCAGCTGCGCGACACGCGCCCGCAGCGCCTGCGCCCGCCGCGAATCGCGCGGATTGAGCTCCTCGAGATCACCGAGCAGATCGAGCGTGCGCCGCGCGCCGCCGAGGTTGGCGTGCTCGAGCTGGCTCTTCGCCAGCAGCAGCACGTAGTTGGCTTCGCTGGCGAATCCGTCGGGTACCAGCCGCAGCTCTTCGAGCCACGCGCGATCGCCGAGCCGCAGCGCGACCTCGCGTGCGACCCGCACCCAGCTCTCGCGTTCGCGTTCGTCGAGCGCGCCGCGGCCGAGCTCGCGCACGCGCCCGGCGACCTGCTCGGCCTCGGCGCGACCGCCGAGCAGCAGCACCTTGCGGATCTCGCTCAGCGCCTGCTGCAGCGGCGTGCGCGGGTCGGGCTTGGCCTCGGCCTGGCCCTGCGGGTCTTGCGGCGGCAGAACCTGCGTCTGCGGCTCCTGCCGCATCGCGCCGAGCACCGGCAGCGACAACAGCGCGGCGAAGGCGATCGCGCGGCGAACGAGGTGGCGTTGGCTCATGGGCGCGAACGTAGCGCCGACCCGCCTGCTCGGTCCACGGTCGCGGCCGGGCTACTTCGGCCCGTCGGGCGGCGCCAGCCGACTCAACGCCGATTCGCGCTGCTTCATCAGGAACCAGACGCGGCGGTGCGCGGGTACCGGTCCGGCGAACCAGTCGCGTGGCGGCGCCGTCCGCGCCCGTTCGTAGATCGCGGCGAGCGCCCGTTCGTGTGCCGCCAGGTCGCCGGCGGGCGGCGGTGCGGCCGCGCGCATTCGACCCCACAGCGACGGCTCGTCGACGAATCGCTGCAGCGCCACCGCCAGATCGGCGTCGTCGCCGGCGCGCGTGGCGAGCCCACCGGGCCCCGCCCGCTCGGGCAGCGAGCCGAGGTCGCTCGTGATGCACGGCAGCCGCAGCTCGAAGCACTCGTCGAGCACCAGCCCGAACGTCTCGAAGCACGTGCTCGGGAAGACGCCGACGTGCGGCGCCGCCGCGTGCAGTTTCGCCGCGTCGAACGCGCCGTGGAAGGTCACCGGCAACCCGCGCGCCAGCTCGCGCAGCTCGGCGTCGAACGCGTCGCTTTCGGGGCCGCCGAGGACGTGCAGTTCGGCGCGCCCCGGCCGCACCGCGTGCAGTCGCCGGAACGCCCGCAGCAGCGCGTCGACCCCCTTGTGCCGGCCGACGCCGCCCCAGAAGGCGAAGCGCACCGGCGCGCCCGCGGTCGGCCCGGCCAGCGGCGGCATGCCGTCGAACCGGCGCCGGTAGCCGAGCGGCAGCACTTCGTAGCGATCGCGCGGCACGCCGGTGGTCGCCGCCAGCAGATCGGCCGTCGACCCGACGCCGACCAGCACCGCGCGCGCCAGCGACAGCTCGGCCCGGAAATGGTCGCGATACAGCTCGATGCCCGCCGCGATCTCGCCTGCCTGCTCGTAGCCGTAGCGCGGCACGCAGGTCGCGCAACTGGCAGCCGACAGCTCGCGCCGGCACGCCGCATCGTCCGGCCGGCGCCGGAACGCGCGCGGGCAACTCGTGTAGTAGTCGTGCAACGTCACGACCGCCGGCACGTTCGCCTGCCAGCACAGGTCGACCAGGTTGCAGGTCAGCCGCACCCAGTGGTGCACGTGCACGAGCTTCGGCCGCCAGTCCGCGAGCAGCGC